>WQSK01000107.1 GCA_009787915.1 Bacillota bacterium | reverse complement strand
AAAGGCAGCAACCCGAATAAAGATTAAAGTGGAAAAATATTTCATTCGTCAAACCAACAATACGGACGTCGTAATTGGCGGGGTGTCGGCCCTTAGGGATTTTTCAAACACCATGATTTCCGTGGCGACGCGCGCGGGCATGGTTACCGTGCATGGGCAAAAACTCCGCATTGGGCGGTTCGATGAAAACGAAATAGAAATTAATGGGAGAATCGAAAATGTTGAAACGTCTTCGACCAAGCGTTCGGTTTAAACTTGTTGATTTTGATATCAAAATTATTAACAGGCTTAAAACCTTTGGTCTGAAAGATTTGGTTGTCCAAGAACAAACTATCTGGTTCACGGTAAATTATGAACACAGGGCCGCAGTGGTGCAAATGCTTGGGCGCAGAACATTTACGTCTACTGACAACAGAAGTATCGTGACCCTTGTGAACTATTTGCATGTGAGGCGCGCATTGGTGTTATCNGTAGTTGTTTGTTTGGTCGCATTTATGGTTTTAAACCAGTTTATCTTCCGCGTACGCGTCGATGGACTTGAGGGTGAGGAATATGCTCAGGTATCCACTTTTTTGAACACACGGGGCATTACGGGGCTTGTACGAAAGTCTGTTGCCCGCGACCCAAACCTAGCAATTGATTTGACGGGAGAGTTTCCTTTCATAGCATCGACCAGCATAAACGTTCGAGGCAGCCACCTCCACATATCGGTTCAGCGCGCAGACACGGCATTTCCAGGCATATCAACGGGGGATATAATCTCGGATGTCGACGGCGTCATTGGGCACATTGTGGTGTTCTCGGGCATTGCTAACGTCACTATCGGTGATGTCGTAAGAAAAGGCGATATCTTGGTAACGGGCGAGCGCGCAACCGCAATCATCAAAATCGTAGACGGAACAAATGTTGTTAAAACTATTAATAATACAGTTGTATTTAATAATTAAATGTTATAAACTCTTGGCATGAAAGAGTTTTTTCAAAGGCAAGGCATTGACCCAGAAACCGTGAACTACACGGTCAATATTGTCACGCCCGAGGAAATTCGCGAACTCAACAAATTGCACCGCGGAAAGGACAAAGTCACCGACGTTCTTTCATTTCCGATGCTTGATATAACTGCGGGTGTTTTGCCGACAAAGGAAAACTTCCCAATGGACGTTAACCCAGAAACTGGCAAAATCGAACTCGGCGACATTGTTATAAACATCAAAGAAAAAAATCACGAGGCTTTGATTGAACACAGCCTTTTGCACTTGTTGGGTTTTCACCACGAGGGGGACGAATGAACAAAGAGCTTGTAATTAAATTGATAGAGCGCGCGCGCAGTTTTTCCGAAAACGCGTATTGCCCGTATACCAACGTGCCAGTTGGGTGCGCCATCATGACCGACGATAACATCATCTTCGGCGGGTGTAACATTGAAAACGGGGTCTTGGGCGCAAGTTTGGACGCGGGCGAAGTCGCAATTGCAAAGGCTATTTCCGAGGGGCACACGCGGTTTTTGGCTATATGTTTTTGGTGCGGAGGAAAAATCCCATACCCAAGTGGCAAAGTCCGCCAGATTATTTCCGAGTTTTCAAATGATATAAACATGATTTTTGCGAATGATGAAACCTATTCATGGCAGAAAATTTCTGATATTTTTCCACTCCCACCCGAGGTTCACGTTGATTAAAGTCGCAATAATCGGTGCCCCAAACGTGGGCAAGAGTTCGCTTGTGAACAAACTTGTTTCTGAAAAAGTGAGCATTGTTACAAACAACTCTGGCACTACACGCGATAAAATCAGCGGTTTTGTTGGTGACTTTGAGATTATTGATACGCCTGGAATGACGAAAGATGACAGTTTGCTTGGAAAACACATGCGTAAAAGTATCTCGGTCGCGGTTGCCGATGCGGATGTGATTCTTTATGTTTTGGATGCCGTGACATTTGACGATGCCGAAATTACCCGAATTAAAAATTATGAAAACAAAAATATTCCTGTTATTGTCCTCGTCAACAAAGCCGACAAAGTTGGACCATCCAAAATTATGCCGAAACTGAACAAGTTGAATGCCATTGAGTACGTCTATGAAATTATCCCTATTTCGGTAAAAGAGGACTTTAATATTGACGTTTTGCTAAATACTTTAATCGAAGTTTCTGGCGCAGGGGAACTTGCATCTCTTTCCGAGAACGAGTTTTACACCAGTCAAAACATCCGTGAAGTCGTGTCCGAAATAATCCGCGAAACGGTGATGAGCCTCACCCGTGCTGAAATTCCGCACGGTGTTGCCGTCATCATTACGAAATACATTGAAAAATGCACGCGCGTAGAAATTCACGCGGACATAATTTGTGAAAAAAAATCCCACCGCCCGATTATCCTTGGTAAAGGCGGGGCACTTATAAAACGGATTGGTATATTGTCGCGTCAGGCAATCGAGGACTTTTTGGATTTTGATGTGCAACTTTATACACAGGTTATTGCAAAACCAAATTGGAAGAACGACAAAATCATAATAATGGGAATGGAACAAAATTTAAATTAAATTTCCAACTTCTGTGGCAATTTTACGTGCATGAACGATTGCTTTGCCGACCGTTGTTGCCCCCAAAAAAGCATCCCCACACAAGAACACATTTTTCGGCAGGTTTTCTGGCACGTCT
>WQSK01000106.1 GCA_009787915.1 Bacillota bacterium | reverse complement strand
AGAAACCGCAGCAATTGCATCTGCGTCAATTGTATTGTCAAAAATGGGGGAGATATGAAAACCGCTTGTATTATCACCCTCGGCTGCAAAGTCAACAAATATGAAAGCAACCAAATTGCTGCAAAGTACAGAACCGAGGGTTACAATGTCGTTGACCGCTTTGTGCCTGATGCGGATGTGTATGTAGTGAACACTTGTAAGGTCACAGGGAATGCGGAAAAGAAATCACGAAACGCCGTTTCAAGAGCCAAGCGGGCAGGCGGCGAGGTCATTGTTTGTGGCTGTGCAGGCGACAGAAAATTAAACGACACCACAAGTGCAATGGCGGTTCAATCGACAAAGCGGGCTTTTATAAAGGTTCAGGACGGGTGCAATAATTTTTGTACTTATTGCATTATCCCGTATTTAAGGGGGCGGAGTCGGTCGCGCGAAATCGGCGACGTTATAAAAGAGGTGCGCCTTAACAACAAACCTGTTGTAATTTCGGGGATTGATTTGTCTTCTTATGGTCTTGATTTAGGGACAAACTTGGGTGAACTTTGCATTGAGTTAGACAAAGTTGGTTTGCCGTTTGAACTCTCGAGCATCGAGGTTGGGATTATTAACGATGTTTTTATGACTATACTTAGGTCGTGCGGGAATTTCATCCCGAAGTTCCATATTCCGTTGCAGAGTGGCTCTGACGCCGTTTTAAAGCATATGAATCGCAGGTACACGGGTGCCGAGTACCTTAAAGCGGTGGAACTTGTGCGTGAATATTTTCCGAACGCAAAGATATCAACCGACGTGATTATTGGCTATCCAACGGAAACTCCAGAGGATTTGGCTATGACAAACAAAATTATTGACCATGTCGGTTTTGTGAAAGTTCATACTTTTCCGTACTCGGATAGGGGCATTGAAAAACTAAAACGAAATTCCTTGGAATAGTTTTTTATGGGATTCTTTCATTGCGCTTTTAAGTATCTTTTCCATTTCGCGCTTTGCGATAAGTTTTTTCTCTAGTTCAATTATTTGTTCTGACAAATCTAAAATTCCTCCCCATGTGATTATGTTAGCGCATTTTTTAAGACCGAAGTCTTTTGTTTTGAAATGTGCAAGTTTTTGCATTAACTCGCTGGCAGGGTCAATTATCTTGTGGTAAGAGTGATTCTCCCATTCGATGTTTGCAATCATGGTTTTATTCTTTTCTTTGAATATAATAGCGGAGTCACGCTCTGGCGAAAAAAGAGCAAGACGTCGTGACCCAATAATGTGTTTTGCCGTCCCAACCATGTGTTCGTGTTTCGCGTCTTTGTCTTTGACAATAAAATAGGATGCCAATACATGGCAACTGAACTTTTCATTCTCATTAATTTGCGGTAATTCGATTTTGGTCATTTTAATACTTATGCTACTTTTTTTTGCATTTTTCATCTAGGTATGTCGTCAGCAAATCTGCCTCATGCGATTGTGGTGGGGGAAACAGCGGGTGTATTTGATTCGAGTTCCCTATGGCTTGATTGTTTAGGCATCAAAAACGATGGGGCATTTGCTGACGTCAGCATTTGGGTCATGCCTATTGCAATTTCGCGAAGTTCTGGGTGGCAAGAGTCTTCTTCCAAATATTTGTCGATGAGCATTACTTTGGACGGCAGGTTTGATATTTGCTCTAGGTTCCTTATTGAGCCTTGCCATGTTCGGCTTGTACTTACGCCCGCCTTCACACGCCTTGAGTGAAATTCAATTTCGTTTTTTTGTCGTTCATAGAGTCTATCCACTTTTTTGTACATGATTTGTTGGAATATTGGGCTTGAGAGAACCTTTTTGATTTGAGCGTTTTTCCAGTCCGCAAAGACGTCCTCGCCTTGTTCTTCTGCGAGTTTCCTTTCTTTGTACGCGCGTACCCAAGCCCTATCTTCTTTTTCTTTGGTTTTTAAGACGTGTTTCTTTGCAACAACATCGCCGAAACATTCTTTATAACTAAGCGGGAAAGACCCGTCGTTTTCAACCCAGTCTATGAACTCTATCGTGTTTTGGGCGTTTATTTTATAAGTTTGGTATGCCATCGAAAGAACGCTTAAGCCGAACTCTTGTTGCGAGTGATATCGGGGCGCACCGCCTACGGGTTGTAATTCCAGCGCCGAGAAAATTCCGTCGTATTCTTTTCTAAGTTCCCTCAAATAATCCAAGCACATGAACCTTATCACATCACCGACGGATTTGGCGACAAAGTCCTCTTCGTGTTGTTCAAAAAATTTTATAAGTGCAAAGTCTTTTATCATTCGTTTAGATTATCAGATTTTTAATGGATTGTCAAGACGTTAGTTCTTTTTGCACTTCTCATCAAGGTAAGTTGTCAGTAAATCTGCCGCATGAAACAGGGCTGCCATTGGGAATTGCTTAAATGCACCTGCGATTGTTCCATAGTTATTGCTTCCGTTTCGTGCGTCAAAGCCTCCCATGTGCCAGTTAATTGCAAAGGACTCCTCGCGCGAGAGTTTCATGAACCCCGTGATGACGTATACCGATTTTTCGCCATGCCCGTACGGGAGCGGGTCATCGTAGGTATAATACGGTTTTTGTACCCAAGTGTTGTTTTCTTTGACGTTGCGCATTTCGGTTTTATAACACCCGATTTTGCATAGGTCGTGTAGCAATGCAATGACGGTCGCGGTTTCAAGATTTTTTTTGTCACCAAGCCATTTATCGCCGTATTCGGAAGCCAAC
>WQSK01000105.1 GCA_009787915.1 Bacillota bacterium | reverse complement strand
TATATGACCAGCAGTATGCAACAAGATGCCCTGAACAAAGCGGGTCTTTCCCTCAAACGTTGTGGTATGGCGGCGCAGGAACTTTACCAAGGTGTCAAAATGGGCGAGGACGGAAATGTTGCGCTTGTGACCTATATACGTACCGACAGTGTCCGTGTTGCGCCAGAGGCCCAATACGCTGCCAAAGATTACATTATTGCGAAGTTTGGAAAAGAGTTTGTTCCAGAAAACTTTAATTTCTATAAATCTAAGAAATCTGCGCAAGATGCCCACGAGGCGATTCGTCCGACAAATATCGAGATAACGCCCGAGGTTGCGAAACCGTATTTGAATGCAGACCAGTTGAAACTCTATACATTGATTTACAACCGTTTTATGGCTTCACAAATGTCCGAGGCAACGTTTAACTCGGTTTCCGTTGATATTAACGCGAACGGTTATGGATTCCGCGCGACGGGGCAGACTCCGATTTTTGCGGGGTGGCACGCGGCGTATGGCAAAAAGGGCGATGGGGATGAAAAAGAAGAAAATAAAACCCTCCCTGAAATGAACGAGGCGGACATTTTGAACTTTATTAAGTTAGAGTACGCACAAAAATTCACCAAACCGCCTGCTCGTTATACCGAGGCAACTTTGGTCAAGGCTATGGAGGATGCAGGTATTGGTCGTCCTGCGACATACAACCCGATAATTCAAAACATAGCCGCACGCTTTTACACCGAGCGTGATGGCAAGTCCATAAAACCAACAGAGTTGGGCTTCCGTGTTGTTGACTTTTTAGACAAATATTTTGTAGACGTTATGAACGTCGAGTTCACCGCAAACATGGAAGAAAAACTTGATGAGATTGCCTATAATGGTCTTGATTGGGTGACAGTTATCGATGGGATGTACAAGCCGTTGGAATCGTATGTAACGACCGCGACAGAGGCCCAAGACAACAGTTTCAAAATTGAAACCGAAGTCACCGATACACCGTGCAGCAAGTGTGGGCTCATGATGGTTGTAAGAACTGGGCGGTTTGGCAAGTTTATTGCTTGCCCAGGGTTTCCGAATTGCAGAAACATCTTGCCGTTTGACAAACCTGTTGGGGTTTGCCCGAAATGCGGGAAAGATGTGTATAAACGCAAAAGCAAAAAAGGAAGATTTTTCTTTGGTTGCTCAGGATACCCAGATTGTGACCATGCAAGTTGGGACGACCCACGCGGTCCCCAACCTGCCGAGGGAGCAAATACAAAACCTGAATAACTATCTTCGTGGGGTTGAAAATGTGACGTCCCACCATTCGCCGCCATGACCGCTATTTGGTCTATAAGGTATCGACCTAAGATTTACACCTGCTGGAACTGGGTTACCTATAATTTGATGTGCCATATCGAGGATTATTACTTGACCTTGGGAATCCCTTCCCATATATATACCAACGTGTCCAGCGGCTGCACCATGAGTTGCACGCATATGCACCAAATCTCCTTTTTGCGGGCTGTCGGTACTTACGTGTCCTGAACCGCCAACGGCATTTCGCATTCCTGATGTAGCCATGTATGGTCCCAGTTGGCTTAATGGTCTTTCCATTACATTGTGCCAATACCATGCGGTAAATAAAGAACAATCCGCCCCAGTGAACCTGGGGTCTGTCCAAGGCGCGGGGTGATTAATGAACGCATATTCATACGGACGCAAAGACATGCCGCCCAGAGGTCGCCGAGGGTGGTCGCCCAATGACCAGCGAATTTCTTGGCTGTATCCCATTCCTTGGAAATTATTGGCAAGTTGTTGTGCGTATTGCAGTATCATGGCTTGTTCAAGTTCGGTGAATGGTCCGCCGCGCCTAAGTAAAGAGCGTGCTTCCCTTGGGCGGGTAGGTTCGACGATTGTTGCCGCAGGCGGGCGGGCAGGACCTGTGATATTGAAATTAATTGCTATGAGCGTGCCATGAATAGCAACAATTATAAAAATAGTAGCGACGGCTTTGATAAGTCGTTGTTTCGCGGCCATGCGTGTGGTTTCGTCTTTTGCGGTTCCAAATTGTACCCCAATCCAAATTCCCCAAAATATTCCACCAACAAGCAAAAACGGAAAGATA
Source organism: Bacillota bacterium (assembly GCA_009787915.1). Taxonomy (GTDB): domain Bacteria; phylum Bacillota; class Clostridia; order Christensenellales; family UBA1242; genus WQSK01. Next base: position 633 of record WQSK01000105.1, on the reverse strand, counting down.
TAAACTACTAAGATGCGCGCAAGGTCTGAACCAAAATCAGGCGGATTTTCGACTTCTGTAATCAAGATATCGAGGCGGCGTCTGAACCACTGACCTGACGCCATATCCAAAATATAAATGTAGCCGTGCTGGCGGTTGCCCATGGCCTCTTCTTCATCGACTTCTTCGTCAGGGTCGTCGTTGACGCGCGTGATTGTGTGCGGGTCGGCGGTGCTCGCGGATATATGCAAAGCAGGCTGCTGATTATGCGATAGATTTGTGGGGGGGGGTGTAGGACTTGCGCCAAAAAGCAATATGACAAGCAAGCCTGCGCAAACCATCATTCGTGCCAAAATCCCCATAGTTATATAGTCTACGATTTTGTTGATTTTCTTGCAAATTATTTTCATTGACAAAACAAAAAAAGTGACTCTTATACAGTACGCGGTTTGTCTTCCGATGTTAAAACAAAAGAGTTGTTCATAAGCGAGCACTAAAGTTCTGGTGACTTTTTAAGTTATCTATCATTTTCGCGTTGCATCATAAGCCCTGTATGTACCAATAGTTGACCCAATTCTTCAAAAGCATTTTCCTTGTTGCCTATACGCAAGAAACGTCCTAAGTCAATAAATCTGCAACCTGTACTTAACATTT
>WQSK01000104.1 GCA_009787915.1 Bacillota bacterium | reverse complement strand
TTACCCGATACAACAGAATCATCGCCAGCAATCCCTTCAACAAAGCGAACCTCGGTGTCTTTGCCTTCAATGTTTTTCAAACCAACAACCGCTTCTTCATCAACATTCACAAAACCTTTTAACGTCTTGTCGCCCTCATAGTCAGGATAGCGCTTTGTTCCAAGCAAAATTTCGAAACTAAAAATTTTTCCATTCATGTAATTTATATATCATAATTTATCTTTAAAGTCAATCCCCAACAACAATTATGCTCCCGCGCCTTGCGCGGTTTGCTAAGGAATCCGTGCAAGGTACAAAACCCTCGGGGGAAGAGAATTTCAAAAGTCTTGCGGGGCGCACTGCGCCAAATGTATGGGCAGGGCTTTTAAGCCCTACTTGACCGCTTAACTTTGAAATCTCTTGCACGGAGGGGTTTTTGTCTACATAATCCGCACCACGAACGCCGCCAACACCGCCGCCAATATAGTACAAAACAACGCCACAGGTATCGCCATCCCGAGTTTCTTTATATTGGTTTTTGAAAAATAAACCGCCGAGATATAAAACACGGTTTCGGAACTCCCCGCAATGACACTTGCGATTCGGGTGATTTGGCTGTCCGCCCCGTGGGTCACAACGATTTCCTCAAAGAGTGCAATGCTCCCACTTCCAGAAAAAGGCTTCAAGATAATGAACGCCGTCAAATCACGCGGTATCCCCATGAGTTCAAACACAGGCCCGATAAACCGCACCAAGATGTCCAATACTCCTGACATTGATATCAATTGTATAGCAATCAAAATCGCGCATATAAACGGCAAGATATCCAAACACAAACGGATGGCGTCACTTGCGCCTTTTGTAAAAGATTTGTACGTGTTGACGCCCTTTAAAAAGCCGTAAACAAAAATACATAAAATCAGCGCGGGGATAATTATTGCGGACATGGGGCCTCCCCTGGTTCACAGCCATCGGTTTTTACAGAGGCACCAGTTTCCGCAACTTCGGACTCGCGCGCCCCAAACATTTTTACGATGATAACACCTACAAGGGTCGACAACGTAGACACCACAATTGTTGGCAAGATAACGTTCCCTGCATTTGTTGCTCCGTGAGATTGCAAGATGCCGATTACGGTTGTCGGCAAAATCTGCATACTTGTTGCGGATAAAACAAACAACATAATCATCGGGGTCGAGGCCTTAACTTGGGTTGCCTTTGACATTTTTTCAATCGCCGCTATGCCCGCAGGTGTTGCTGCCGCGCCCGCGCCTATCATGTTGGCTGAGAGGTTCGTTGCAATGAGCCCTTCGACTTCCTTAGTTTGTTTTCCAAACAAAAATCGGATTAAAGGCGACATCAAGCGCGCCAACTTGTCGATAAGCCCCGCATCAATCGCAATTTGAACTATGCCCATCCAAACGATGTAAATCCCGCACAACATCACCGCCAAACGAACCCCGTCCGCACTGGCCGCTAACATTACGCCAAGCACCCCGCTTGGGTTTGACAAAAGCATCCAAAAAATGGATACGACTATCATGAGAAAAAAAAGGATTGCCACCAACAATAAATACGCCGACAAAATCCGACAAATGCCTTTAAGCAAAAAACCCTGACATCAAATCAGGGCTTTTCTGTTAAAAGTACTTTTAAAACCTTGCAATAAATTCAAAGTTTAACACTTGACCGCATGGAAATTCTAATCTGATACTGTTACCGTCAAAATTGACATCCAAATCTGTACCAAGAGCAAAACTTTCACTTTCAAGGACTTGGAACAAAAGTTCTCCATTCATATCTATATTCCAAATTCCAAAAATTGTGAAATCAGCATATTGTGTATACCAATCCATTAATGAGAAATAAAGTCCATAGTCAATATGGTCACCGAATGTAAGTGTGAACAACGGGCCTGCACCAAAGTCCCAACCTCTGTCATCCGACCAACCATAGCCCCAAAACGTATCAACAAAGTATTCATAAGAAACATCGTCACCATTCGGCGGTGTCGCACCGACCCTCCCTTGCCTCTCGAACGTTACCAAACTCTCTGCTGGGTTATTTGGGTCCATGACCAAGTCAAACGTGTTTCCCTCGACAACAAAGTACACTCCGTTAATTTGTGGGTTTGCCGAGTGCAATGTTACCGTGGTTCCGTAAACGCTCCAAGTTCCCTCGCCTGCCATTCCAACGTTTGAGGTCAACACAAATGTGTTATAGTCACCTTTTCCAAACACCCATGTGATTGTTACACCGCCATCAAGTCCTGTTGAAACCCATGTCCCGATGACGCTGTAAAAATTTGGTTGCCTTGTGAATGTCATGTACACATACTCAAAATCATCATAGTGTGCATAATCACTGTTCACGAATTTGAAAACAAGTTCGTTTCCTTCCAATGATATAAAGTAAAAACCTTCCAAATCTGTTTCAATTTTTCCGTTGGTGTATTCCCAGTCACCTTCAACAAGAAAATACCAACCGCTTTCATACACTTCGTTTATAGCATATAGGTGAAAACTCCCGTCGTTTCTGAACACGAACCTTAGGTAACTCTCTGGCGTTTCATCTGGTGCAACATGGATAAAATCAGGCGCATCCCACGTACCAATAATTTGTTGCGCAAGTGTTTGCGCAGGCGGCGGAGTTGGTCCATTTGGTTTTTCGCCATTCCCACTGTCAAAAACCCCACCAAGCCACAGTCCTAGCATCGTGCATCCTACTATCACCGCTGTGGCCACAGATGCGATGATTGCTTTTGTTTTTCCGTTCATGTATACCTCCAAAAAATTTTTTGGAGTTTTT
>WQSK01000103.1 GCA_009787915.1 Bacillota bacterium | reverse complement strand
CAAGAGGCTGGTGAATCATGATTTCGCTGTTAGGCAAAGCATAGCGTTTTCCTTTTGCACCGCTTGACAAAAGAAACGCACCCATAGACGCCGCCATACCAACGCAAATCGTGGACACGTCGCATTTGATATATTGCATTGTATCGTAAATCGCCAAACCGTCGGTCACAGACCCGCCTGGGCTGTTAATGTAAAGGCTGATGTCCTTGGTTGGGTCCTTTGCTTCCAAAAAAATCAACTGAGCAATGACAAGGTTTGCCGATTGGCTGTTGACCTCGCCGTTTAAAAACACCACGCGGTCCTCTAAAAGACGGCTGTAGATATCATAACTTCTTTCTCCTGAACCTGTTTGGTCGATAACTATTGGTACTAACATGTAAACCTCCTAAATTTATTTTGCCCCAAAAGTGCATTTATTCTTCTCTTTTAAAAACTTAATTACTTCATCAAAGTTTTTAATTTTTTCTTTTGATTGCACAGCATCAAGAACCAACCCAATTTTCGCACTGTTCATGGCGTTCTCGCGCTGTACTTTTTTAAGACCCTCAAGGTCCACCCCGTTATACTGTGCATACATCTCGATATTGATACCGCTTTGTGCCAATCGGGCTTCAAGGTCAGCCATGATTTTTGCAAAGTACCGCTCGGTAAGTTTTTCATGCACATTGATTTTCGTACCCTCAGCGATTTTGCGCAAGAGTTCTTGCTCGTACGCTTGGTCGACTTCGGCTTTAAGATGTTTTTCCAAACGTTCACGGGTATCTTTTTTAAGTTCAGCAAGCGTTTTAAACTCGCTTGTTTCCTTCGCCAAGTTATCATCAATAGCAGGGATTTCGCGAATCAAAATGTTTTTAATCTCTACTTCAAAAACAACGGGCTTACCCGCCAACTCCGCTGCATGATATTCTTTTGGGAATGTTACGTTGACTTTAACTTTGTCTTTGACGGATTTACCAACAAGTTGTTCCTCGAACGTATCAATAAACGACTTTGACCCAATAACGAGTTCATGGTTTTTGGCCTCGCCCCCTGCAAACTTTTTACCATTTAGATAACCACAGAAATCAATAACCGCAATATCGCCGTCTTTGATTTTGTGACCAGGTGCCGCCGCAATCTGCCGTGCACGCGAGTTTGCAATGCGCTCCAAAAATGCGTCCACATCTTTATCCCCGATTTTCGCGGCTGGGAGTTTGATTTCAATGCCAGTATATTTACCAAGTGTAAATTTATCCTGAACAGGTATTGTTGCCACAAAGACCAAACCTTTCTCGGTCGGTTCAACGGTAACGTCTGGGTCATCGACGGGGGTAACCTCTTTGTTGTCGGCCAAGTACTTTTTAAATGCTTCGTTAAACAACTTGTTAAATGCTTCTTCGCTGAAAACATCACCATGGTTTTGTTCAATCATCTTTCTTGGTGCCGCACCTTGGCGAAAACCTTTGACCTTGTACTTTGCTGCATCGCGCTTGTAGACCACATCAATGGCCTCCTCAATCTGCTTCGTGGTAAATTCAAATTTTGCTGTTACGTTCATGAATCAACTATATCGGCTTTAGAAATTTAAGTCAACACATTTACCATAGCAACAATTAAAATTATAATTATAAGAATTTTGAAAGCAATCCAAACTTTGTACTGTGTGCGCCGCCTGCGAATATCTTTGATGTCCTCGGGGGTAAAACAAGATTCGGTCACTTGGCCATAATACTCCATTTGTCGCTGGCGATGTCTTTCCACAACGGTCTTTAGGTCAAGGTTGAATTTCTTGAAAGTTGACGTCGTATCAGAAATACTTAACGAAAGTGCAGCAATCAGCAAAACCATTCCCGCTATACCGACGAAACCGCTTGGGTCAAGCGAAGAAAAAAACATAACAAAAACCGCTATGCCAATAATCCAAACCATCGGCTTTCGCGACGGATGACCCTTGACCCAGCGGTTAAAGTTTTCTTTAATGCGTTTGAACACAGTTAATTATAATCAAAGAATGTTCAAGATTACAAGTACAACTATCAATATTACAGAAACTGACCAAATTACCATGTGTGTAACATGACTTGCCCTTGATTGCCCACGGCGATTTGCATAGAAGAACGACGCGAATGCAACGACAACATATGCAAGGATTTGTGCTACGTGCAAAAGTGGACCACTAATGTTGTTGCCTGTGAAGATACGCGCAAACAAAAGCGCGAAACCAATCATTGCAACAGCAATAAAAGCAATCAAACTAAAAACACCTACCCAATTACTCCTACTATTTGATGGCATTTAAACTTCCCTCCTTTTTTAAATGTAACATACAATTACATTTATTATTGCCTGATGTCAACAATAATTATCGTTCTACTTCATCTACTTCGCTTGTTACAGTGGTTGTTTGTTGAGAACACAATTTTCTTAATAAACATCGTCAATTTTTCGGTCGGCTTTATTTGAATATCAATTTGTTTCCCAGTTTTTGGATGAACAAAAGCCACCCTTACCGCCTCCAAAAGTTGCCCGTCCCCACCTTTTGGGTTGTATTCGGGGTCACCAACAAGTGGGTGTCCCAAACTTTTTATATGCACACGAATTTGGTGAGTCCGCCCCGTTTCCAACTTGAATCGAACCAACGAATATCTCCCAAAGTTTTTTTCAACCGCATAATGTGTAATCGCAGTTCGCCCTTTCCCAACTGGACACGTTGTAAACAAAGTCCGCTTGTTCGGGTGGCGAACAATATTTTTGTTAATCACACCAGACCCCGTGAGGTTCCCCTCCACAATGCCAATGTACTCACGCTTGATTTCGCGACGTTGTAACATGCTTGTCAGTTTCGCCTGTGTCGCCACATCTTT
>WQSK01000102.1 GCA_009787915.1 Bacillota bacterium | reverse complement strand
GCGCGTGTTGATACTTTGTGCCTTGACAAGACGGGAACAATTACAAACGGTACGATGAAAGTTTGCGATGTTGTTGAAATCAAAAACTCTACGGAATACACAATTCGCGAGATTATTTCGAGTATGCAGTTTGCGCTCCAAGACAACAACCAGACGGCTATTGCTATTCAGGACCATTTTGGTTCGCAAATGGTTATGAGGGCGACCAATGTCTTGCCGTTTTCATCAAGTCGCAAATTGTCGGCGGTTACGTTTGCCGATGAGGGGACGTATATAATTGGGGCTCCTGAATTTATTTGTAAAGAAGGCTCTAATGTAAAAATCGAAGAAAAGATACGACGTTTTGCTTCACAGGGGTATCGGGTTTTGATTTTGGCGCATTCAAAAGGACAAATCAAAAACAAAATCATTCCTTCGGACGCAAAACCTATGGCGATTATAACGCTTCAAGACAACATCCGTGCGGACGCGCCTGCGACGATTAATTGGTTCAAAGAAAACGGTGTTGACGTCCGTGTCATAAGCGGTGACAATCCAATAACCGTATCCGAGGTCGCAAAACGTGCGGGGGTTGAGGGTGCCGAGAAGTATATCTCGTTGGAGGGTTTGTCACCAATCGAAGTCCGCAACATTGCCCAAGAATATACGGTCTTTGGGCGTGTGTCGCCAGAGCAAAAATTGATTTTGGTCAAGGAATTAAAAAACGCGCGTCGAACTGTTGCTATGACGGGGGACGGGGTGAACGATATTTTGGCACTTAGGGAGGCCGATTGTTCGATTGCTATGGCTGCGGGCTCGGAAGCCGCACGAAATGTTTCGCACCTTGTGTTGTTGGATAATGATTTTGCGGCTTTGCCAAAGGTCGTTGCCCAGGGACGTCGTGTTATCAACAATATTCAAAAAACCAGTTCCATTTATTTGTTTAAAACAATGTTTGTTATGCTTTTGGTTGTGTTCTCGATTTTAACGGGGATGCAGTATCCGTTCCAACCAATCAATATGCTACTAATTGAATTTTTTGTTATAGGGCTGCCTACCTTTGCGATTGCGCTTGAGATTAACGACAAGCCGATAAAGGGGAAATTCCTCTTAAGCGTCTTAAGAAACGCACTTTCGGGCGCGGTGGTTATTATAATAAATGTGACGGTCTTGTTTATATTCCAACAAGTCGGCGGAATCTTTGACCTCACGGACCCAGCCCAGTTCACAACAATGTTGGTTTACACAACGACGATTACAGGGGTGTTCATGTTGTGGAAAATTGTTCAACCGCTTAATCTTTATAGAACAAGTTTGATGCTCTTGATAACGACGCTTATCATTTTGGTTTCGATATATGGGCGCGAGATTTTGGAACTGGCGGTTATTGACAGACAGAACATATTACTGCTTATAATATTATTACAGGCCTCGTATCCGATGATTGCGTTTGTGAATAATTTGCTGGGTAAAATTCGATTGGATAGGGTGCCGATATTCAATAAACTTAAGGACCAGTTTGACAGGTAAAACAAAGGAGGAAATTATGAAAAAAATCACAAAATTTTGGAACAACGGGTGTATGAATTGCAAGATGTTGGAAAAGTATCTTGCAGAAGTCAAAACCGAATTCACGGACATCATGTTTGTGGAGGTAAACACTACGGACGAACCCGCCGTTGCGGACAAGTACGACATTACGACGTTGCCGACACTTGTGTTTGAAAAAGATGGGGCAGAGGTCGGACGCTTGGCGGGGTTAAAACCAAAAAGTCTTATCGTAAAAAAGATTGACGAAGTTTTCTAATAGTGTTATAATCTCGGTAGAGGAGTGCTCTATATAAAGGAGTGCTCTATATAAAGGAGTGCTCTATATAAAGGAGTGCTCTATATAAAGGAGTGCTCTATATAAAGGAGTGCTCTATATAAAGGAGTGCTCTTATGAAAAATTCAGAATTGTTTGGAAACTTTTTCCGAAAAAACTATCGCGGTGCGAACGAAAAAATAAAAGACGATATCCTTGATGTGCTTTTTAGTACAAGGCCAAAAAAGTTTTTCAACGCGTTCGTGGAAGCCATGGATGAAAATCCAAAAAACGATGGCATGACTTACGAGATGAAAAATTACCTATATTATTTGCGTGCCAAAACAAGAGAAGATTCATTAAAGAAAATCGCTTGCCCTGAATTTGCTCTTGCGGAGTTAGAAGAAAAAGCACTATTGATGCCGTGTATCGAGGTCACAAATGCCGAGGGAAATTTGACGGTCATTCCAGCGAATGGGCTTAATGGTTACGAAATGGACGAATTGCGCGCCGACCCCGAAAAAGTTTTTGAACCAGATACGGTTTCGGGTGCAAACTATGCATCAAGTGGTGGAACGCACCCTAATGGGAAACCAATTATTCATTCTTCGATGTACAGCGAACCATTCCATGAATCGCAAAAACCGTCCGAGGAAGAAATGCGTATTCATGACGGTTTGGTTGGGGCGACATTTAAACTGTTGCAAGAAGAAATGCGTGGACACAATATCCAAAAGTACCGCCGTATGCGCACAGGGGAGTTGAAAACAGAATATCTAAAAGACGAATTGGACAAAGACATTATCGGCGACGCACTTAAGGGTCGCGGGTATGACTTGACATCTTTGTGATTTTGTGCTATTGTATAAGTGTGAGTTTATTAAAAAATTTTATTAAGAAAGATAATATAGAGCGTTATACCACAGATACACATCATGTGTGTCATAGTGACGGGAGTGAAGGGTTTTATACTCATGGTATGTGGTGGCGCAAGTTTGAAACTGACCTAAAAAATCCGCCTAAAAAAGTTACTATTCAGGACCCGCAGGCGCGCCTCGCAATTGATATCGTTTATTTTTTGCGTGAACTTGAAGATACCATCACACGT
>WQSK01000101.1 GCA_009787915.1 Bacillota bacterium | reverse complement strand
TAAACACAGATATCCAAGGCGGCTATAACATTGGCTATATTTCAGGCGGCCAAAACCCTCCTAGTGTTATTCCGAACTTTGACAATGCTTCTACTATCATAAATGTCATTGATGACCCATTAAGAATGCAATTCGCACCCGCAGTTGCTGACTATGGTTTCAAGCCAAACGTAAAATACATAAAAACCAAACACCCTGAGATAAGTGACCAATACACAGAGAACTTGACAAAACTCACAGACGACCCAACCACCTTTCAAGAACTTTGCCACAGTTTTGCGACCGACGAAATTGCAGATTTTTTAGAACAACCAAAGGACAAACTCTCTGTGCTCGGCACAAAAATTTACAAAACTTATTTAAATCACTTTAAAACACTTGTACAAAGTTTAAACTGAAATTTTGCCCTTGCAAACGCTGTATAATTTGATAGACTGGTGTCATGGAGAAACAAAAGATGAAAGAATTTAGACTTGGATTAGATGTTGGGTCGACAACAATAAAAACGGCGGTTTTGGACGAGAAAAATAATGTTGTCTATTCATCTTATAGACGGCACCTTTCTGACATAAGGTTGACATTAAAACAGGTTCTTGATGAAACCCTTAAAAAATTTGATAACATAAGTATCATCGTCACAGGCAGTGGCGGTATCGGTGTTTCAAAATGGCTCGGCATAAACTTTGTCCAAGAGGTCCTGGCAGGCACCCGCGCGATTGAGCACTATTTACCTGAAACAGATGTTGCTATTGAACTCGGTGGCGAGGACGCAAAGATTGTTTACTTTAAACCAACACTTGAACATCGCATGAACGGTATTTGTGCAGGCGGGACAGGTGCCTTTATTGACCAAATGGCGACCCTGCTCCACACCGATGCGGCGGGCCTTGACAAGTTGGCGGAAAAGCACACCGCCATATACCCTATTGCTTCGCGCTGTGGTGTTTTTGCGAAAACAGATATTCAATCTTTCCTAAACTCTGGTGCCAAGAAAAGTGACATCGCCGCGTCGGTGTTCCAAGCGGTTGTTTCACAAACAATCATAAATCTTGCGCAAGGTAAAGCAATTCGCGGAAACGTTGCCTTGCTCGGAGGCCCAATGCACTTTTTGCCACAACTGCGCGAGCGGTTTATTCAAAACCTAAAAGCAGACAAAATTTTGGTTCCTGAAAACTCGCAAATCTTTAACGCGATTGGTGCCGCACTATTGTCCGACAACAAAACTTTTTCCGCCGACGTTATTAAGAAACGACTGGCTGGCTTAAGCAAAGAAAACGAAGAAGTCGAACGTCTTGCACCATTGTTTGCAGACGACCTTGAGCGAGAAGAATTTTTCATGCGGCACGACAAAGAAACCGCAGGAACCAGCGATATTAAAAAACATACAGGCCCAGCGTTTTTGGGAATTGACGCGGGCTCTACCACAACAAAAGTTGTACTCATAAACGCAAACGGAGATATTTTACATTCGTATTATTCTTCCAACGAGGGCAAACCTTTGGAAACTGTTATCAAAGGTGTATGTGAAATATATTCTAAACTCCCCAAAGGTGCGTTTATCGGCAGAGCCACAGTCACAGGCTATGGCGAGCATTTGGTTAAAATGGCATTGGGCGTTGACAAGGGCGAGGTCGAAACAATTGCACACTTAACCGCTTCCGAAAAGTTTTTGCCTGGCGTGAATTTTATCTTGGACATTGGCGGACAAGATATGAAAGCCTTCCGCGTACAAGATTCTGTTATCAGCGATGTTTTGTTGAACGAAGCCTGTTCTTCAGGGTGCGGAAGTTTTATCCAAACCTACTCTGATGGGATTGGGATGTCAGTCAAAGAATTTGCCGCACTTGGGTTGGAAGGCAAATTCCCCGTTGACTTGGGTTCACGCTGTACCGTTTTTATGAATTCAAGCATAAAACAAGCACAACGTGATGGTGCAACAATCAACGATATTTCTGCGGGTCTTGCGTACTCGATTGTTAAAAATGCTTTGTTCAAAGTCATACGTATAAAGGACTTTGATGACCTAGGAGAAAAAATTGTTGTTCAAGGTGGAACCTTTTTAAACGACTCTGTTTTGCGCGCATTTGAAAAACTTACGGGTCGCACGGTTGTTCGCCCAAACATTGCTGGGCTCATGGGTGCGTACGGGGCGGCACTCATCAGTCAAAACGAGTACACAAAAGGCGCGACTTCTACCATTTTACCACTTGGAAAAATGAAAGAGTTTTCCGTCAAAAAAAATACCGCAACCTGCAAGCGTTGTTCTAATAATTGTCTTTTAACTGTGTCTACATTTGGTGACGGGCGCAAGTTCATCACCAATAACAGATGTGAGGAAGGCTTTGGCGAGCAAACCCAAACAAAAAAATCCAACATCGTTAATATGTACGAAGAAAAATATAATCGCTTGTTTGGCTATAAATCGTTGGATATTGACAAAGCCCCGCGTGGTCAAATCGGAATCCCGAGGGTTCTTAATATGTACGAAAACTATCCGTTTTGGCATACTTTTTTCACAACGCTTGGCTACTCGGTTAAACTGTCCCCCTCGTCCAACCACGAACTTTATAATCTGGGAATAAACTCTATCCCGTCCGAGAGTGTTTGCTTTCCCGCAAAACTAACACACGGACATATAGAGTCACTCATCAACGATGGTGTAAAGTTGATTTTCTTTCCATGTATACCTTTGGAGATAAACGAATACAAACACACAGACAATCACTTTAACTGCCCTGTCGTTGCGACCTACCCCGAGAACATACGCATGAACATGAGCGAAAGTTTTGGCGACAGTGTCAAGTTCATGTCGCCGTTTCTTCCATATAACAGCCCAAAGCATATGCTTTCTCGCCTGTACGAAGAGTTCCCTAATATCCCAAAATCAGAGATTAAAAAGGCACTTGATGCGGGTTATACCGAGGACAAAAAATTTAAAGCAGACATTCGCGTAATGGGTGAAAAAGCCCTTGCAAAAATGGAAAAAGAGGGCGGGCATGGCATTGTCCTTGCAGGTCGCCCTTATCACTTGGACAAAGAAATCAACCACGGTATCCCGCAAATGATTT
>WQSK01000100.1 GCA_009787915.1 Bacillota bacterium | reverse complement strand
GGGCATGGCATTGTCCTTGCAGGTCGCCCTTATCACTTGGACAAAGAAATCAACCACGGTATCCCGCAAATGATTTCAAGTTATGGACTGTATGTTTTTACCGAGGACTGTGTTGCACATCTTGATGTAAAAAAAGAAAAGGTCAAAGTTTTCGACCAATGGATGTATCACAGCCGTCTTTTCTTGGCATCAAAATTTATTGCAACACGCAATGATTTGGATTTGTTACAACTAAACTCTTTCGGTTGCGGATTGGATGCGGTTACGATAGATACGGTCAAGGAACTCTTGGAGGGTGCAGGTAAAATCTATACGGGAATAAAAATTGACGAGATATCAAACCTTGGTGCTGCGCGAATTCGTGCGCGTTCACTTTTGTCCGTGTTGGAAAAACGGAAATCAATGGGAATTACAATAAAGGAACCAACACCGTCTAAGCCTCGTATTTTGTTTACAAAACAAATGAAAGCAGAGCGAACGATTTTGGCACCACAGATGTCACCGATTCATTTTAATTTCATTAAAAGCGCACTTGTCCGCTTTGGGTTCAACGTCGAGATTTTAAAAGACTCTCCATCAACGGTTGAGGCAGGACTTCGGTTTGTTCACAACGATGCGTGCTATCCCGCGATAATGACTGTCGGGTCTGTCATGGATGCGCTTTTAAGCGGTAAATACGACCTCGATAAAGTAGTTGTTGTTATCCAACAAACCAACGGCGGTTGCAGGTCGTCAAATTACATAACTATGCTGCGGCTTGCTCTGCAACAGGCGAAACTTGACCATGTGCCTGTGTTGTCATTGAACCTTGGCGGAAAAGCAGAAAAAAACCCAGGCTTCAAAGCAACTGTTCCAATGATGAAGCGTTTGTCTTTGGCAATTATTTATGGGGATTTGCTTTCACGACTTTTGTTGCGAGTACGCCCTTATGAAAAAGAAAAAGGTTCGGCAGATGCTCTGTACAAAAAGTGGGACGAAATCATTTGCCAAGCACTTGTTGACAAGAATGTGAATCTTGAACAAAACGCAAAAAAAATGATTGAGGAATTTGGTGCGATTCCAACACATGACATTAAAAAGCCCCGTATCGCAATCGTCGGCGAGATTTTGGTTAAATACCACCCGCTGTCAAACAACTACCTTATTGACCTTCTTGAAAATGAGGACTGTGAAGTTGTTGTTCCCGACATGACGGACTTTTTCATGTATGGTTTTTATCGTGATGTTGTAAGTCACAAACTCCTTGCTGGTTCATACGCAAAAAAACTTGGTGCGGATTTTTTGATTTGGTATCTGACTGGGCTTAGAAAAAATGTTGTTAAGGCCCTAAAAGGCACGAAATTCGGTTACCCAAACCACACAATTTATGATTTTGCAAAAATGTCGGAAGAAGTCATTTCACCTGGGAATGCGTGTGGCGAGGGATGGTTTCTTGCCGCCGAGATGATGGAACTTTTGGAAAGTGAAATTGACGGTATCGTTTGCGTTCAGCCTTTTGGTTGTATGCCGAACCACGTTGTCGGAAAAGGCGTCATCAAACCACTAAAAGAAAAATACCCAAACGCAAACATCATCGCCATTGACTATGACCCAGGGGCCAGCCAAGTAAACCAAGCAAACCGAATCAAACTAATGCTGGCAACGGCTTTCAAAAAAATTGACAATGATTAAGGCTTGATACTTCTCTTGTATTCGCGTAAAAAAGCAAGTTCCCTAAGGGTACAACTTTTATAGGCAAGAAATTCCAGCCAATCAAACCGCGGGCCTATTGCTTCCCATTTTTTTGTGAACTCGTTTGGGATTTCGGACTCAAAAATTTTTATTGCGTTTTCCAACGTGTGCCACTCTGTCACTTGTCCTGCACTTATTTCGCCCTCGGAAAGTTCAGGTTGCTTGAACGCACCAAACGTTTTAACGACATAGCAATAACTTATTTGAATCATCCCTTGCGTGTTTCTATATTCTATCGTTACACCAAGGTCGCCCACGACTTTGACTTTTGACCCGACTTCTTCCAAACATTCGCGGTGAAGCGATTGCATAATTTCTTCGCCCTCGTCAATACCCCCCCCAGGCAAATGATGGAATCCTGCCTTTGTATCATGTAATATTGCAACTTGGTTCTTGTCATTCAAAACAATAGCACGAACGGTCTTGCGGATTTTGTATTCTTTGCGCCCAACCTCTGGGTCAACACAGATTTCACCAATGAATTTCATCACGTCACCCCACTCTCAAGATGTGTCACGGCTTCGGATTGAACATTTGTTCCGTAACCACATCCGTATTTTTTCTTGAACGCATACAAAAGAAACGTATGCGCAACCAACGCCAGCATCATCCCAAAGATTACCCACGCAAACGCAACATAAGTCGTTCCAAACAAACCAACAAGGATTATCGAAATGAAGGCAATCACCCGCCCTATGAACAAGCCGATTGACTGTAATATTTTTGTTTCAATCACAAACTCTTTCCCACGCGCCCAATATTGTGGGAGTTTGGCTTTTTCGGTTTGGTACTCGGCGTATACCGCTCTTTTCACTGTCATGTAGACCGAATTAAAAATTATAAGCGTCAACAAACTAATCTCGATGATGAAAACAAAAGACACACTTAAAAGCAACACCCCCGATGCCAAGAGTATGAACTTTTTGTGTGCAGTTTTTTTGATTCGGGCATAAACGATTATCAGTAAAATCGAACTCGCCGCAAAGACCGTACCAAACGCACCGATACCAACGTTTGTTCCTAAAACCAAAACAATTAAAAGTGTCACACCTATTACAACAAACTCACCCATGCCTTTAAGCATCATAACAAAAAAGTTATGAATTATTGGCTTTAGGTAATTGTGTTCGCGCGCTGTTTTCAGGTACTTGCCCATAAAGAGCCCAAATTTCTGCGGTGTAAATTCGGACTTTATCATAAATGACGTCGCCAACATCACGATACAAATTACCGCTATGATTGTCGTTGCGATGAACAGATTCCCAAAGTCCAACACCAAACCCAAAGTAATTGGGAACAGCAACCGAACCGCGGCAATCAACGATGTGCGCCATGCCTTGAACGGATACATTTGTTCTTTGGACATGGATTGCATGATGATGACCGCC
>WQSK01000099.1 GCA_009787915.1 Bacillota bacterium | reverse complement strand
AGGGGTTCCCGCAACACCGTCTTGGGCAAATGGTTCTTCACGCATACCCGCCGTAAAGTGGATTGTGAAGTTCCCAGCCGATGCAGCCTTAAGATAATGGCGCGCTTCCGCAACGCTGTTCATTGCGCTTTTTAAAAGTGTGTCTTGGCGCATACTGTTGAACGCAAAGATACCCCCAATAACCACGACGGTACAAAGACCCGCCACAACAAGGACTTTTTTTGGATTTAATCTTTTTCTAAGGGGCAACTTTTGTTTATTTTGAGCCGCGGGGACGTCTTGCTTTTGGTTTGGTTTCCTCGAGATTTTCGGAAGTTTCGGCATTTTGAATTTCGGTAACGACATTTTTTTCATGGTTATCTATATTGTCGGATTCGGTCGGATATTCGATTTTTTTGAAAATATCTCGGCGATGTAAAAATAACATATAGCCATAAACTCCAAAACCTATCAGCGCAAACGCCAAACCAACCCAAAACGCCCAACTGGCATCTCCAAAAGTGTTCACCAACATAAACACCGCACCGATAAGGAACAGCCCGCTTGCAACAAGTTGCATGATTTGATTCACAGTTAATTTAATCATGTTACATTATACACTTTAAAGCCTTGCAAAAGTCAACAAATTAATGTACCATATTTTTATGGGGGAAAAACTTGTAGACAACACCCGCGAAAAGCCACGCTTTTGGGTTCGCAACGTGAACATCATATTGGTGAATATTTTTGCGGCAGCAATGTTGTTGTTTTGCATATGCTTTTTCTTTTTCTCTAACGTCGCATTGTTTCGGAGCGACATAACCTCGTACATGGCATTTTCTCCGATTATATTTTTGCTGGGCGTAGGCTTTATTTGTTTCTATATAATCGCAATGGTCATAAGCATCGAATCCAACGCCACCCAATTTGCCGATAGATATAATCTTGCATACAAAATTGTGTTCAGTATCGTCCTGTTTATGCTGATTATTCGGTCGTTTTTAGGCGACTTTAACAACTCTTTGATTGACCCTGAAACGGGGTATGCGATTGGAACAAATCTTAACGTGCATATTGGCCTTATCATCGCGGCGATTATCAGCGGTCTTATCACATGGCTAACCCCAAAGATTCGCGACAACGACAATACGGAATTTTAATACTCTCTGCCCACAAGGTCGTCAAGGGAAACCTTGAAAAAGTTTGCAATTGCAATTAAATTTTCGAGGTCAGGAGTTCTTTCGCCCAACTCCCAATTTGATATCACGGTTGCGCCCCTATATCCTAATTTTTCTGCAAGTTGAGTTTGTGTCAAGTCATGCTCTTGACGTAGTTCTTTTAATACTTGCGGAAATTTGTGCATGAAATAAATTTAACGGATGCGTTGAAAATAATCATTGCATTCCACGGAGTAGTAAAAAAACAAAATATAACTTGCAATTGACCCCAAGGTCATATACTATGAAAGTATGGCAACCGAAGTCATTGTAATGATAATCGTTTGGGCACTGGTCATCGGGCTATCTTTGTTGATAGAATTCTTGACCTGCACCTTCACGTCCGTTTGGTTCGCAATCGGCGGTTTCGTCGCAATTATAATCGCCCCGTTCGGCGTCTACTGGCCATGGCAAGTCCTCGTGTTTTTCTGTACATCGTTTTTGTTTTTGCTATCGATGCGTCCTTTGGTCAAAAAATTTATTAAAACAAAGACTACACCCACAAACCTCGATATGCAAATTGGGAAACAGTTCAAACTCTTGGAAGACATCAAAGAGGGCAGGAGCCAAATCAAAATCCACGACATCATTTGGACCGTGTCTTGCGAGGACAACCTTAAAAAGGGTGACACCGTAGAGGTTCAAGGTATGGAGGGGAATAAATATATCGTGGGTAAACCGACCCCAATCAACACAGATATTAATAACAATATTAATATAAATAAAAATGGAGGTACTAAGAAATGAATTCATTGTTGCTACTCTCAGGTGGGCAGATTGCAGGACTTGTTGCCACGGTTATTATCTTGGGTTCGCTTATCATTGGGCTTTGGCTCTCGATTCGCATCATCCCGCAAGGTAACGCTATGGTCGTCCAACGCTTGGGGAAATTCCGCCGTGTTTTGAACACAGGTTTTAACATGGTTATTCCGATGCTCGACCGCACTCTATCGCTGATTTCACTTAAAGAACAAGTTCTTGATTTCCGCCCAGGCGAAGTCATCACAAAAGATAACGTTAAAATGATGATTGACAGCGTTGTGTTCGTCCAAGTTGTTGACCCAAAACTCTTTACATATGGAATTGAAAGACCACTTATCGCTATTGAAAACTTGACCGCCACAACACTCCGTAATATTGTCGGGGATTTGGATTTGGACGGATGCTTGACAAGTCGCGATATCGTAAACGTAAAAATGCGCGATATTTTGGACGAAGCCACAGACCCATGGGGTATCAAAGTCCGCCGTGTTGAGGTTAGAAATATTTTGCCACCTCCAGGAATTCAAGAAGCCATGGAAAAAGAAATGCGTGCCGAGCGTGAACGTCGTGAAACAATCCTCCGCGCCGAGGGTGAAAAGCGTTCTGCGATTTTGGTTGCAGAGGGTGAAAAGGAATCCGCACTTCTTCGTGCAGATGCAAACAAATTGGCAACAATCGCCGAGGCCGAAGGTCAAGCAAAAGCCATTGAGCGTATCCTTGCCGCAAAACCAAGTGCCGCGTATTTGACACTCCAAGGTTTTGAAGCCGTAAAACACATGGCAGATGGTCAGGCAACAAAAATCATCGTTCCAAACGATTTGGCTAACGTAGCAACATTGTTTACGTCTATGGCTGAAATCGTAGGCGTTGGTAACAGCACCGCGGTCAAAGCCGCTGCTCCAAAATCAAAAACGACCCCTAAGAAAAAGTAATCTATCATGAAAAAACTCAGAAATATTTTAATAACACTTTTGTTGCTATCCATAGTGTTGATAATCATCAACTTTTGGCTCGGCAGTATGTTCGAGGAACACGAACAAAGCAGCACAGGCCAAACCCTCTATATCGTTGGTGGGGTCGGAGCGCTTGGGTCAATTCTTGGTTTAATGGTGATTGGAATAATGCGTTTCGTGCGCGAGTTCCGCGGAGCCATCAAAGAAGAATCCGCCCGTGCAAGAGTCCAAGCCTCTAAAAACAATGATGCCCAATCCAAGTTCGTTGCTTCTTTGTCGGATGCG
>WQSK01000098.1 GCA_009787915.1 Bacillota bacterium | reverse complement strand
TGAAACCAGGGTCTTATTAAGCAAACCCAACCGCGTGGTTTTTCGTGGCCACAAAGATATGACACACGCCACAAAAAGACTTAAAGAAAACGCCATGGCCCAAATCATAAATTGAGTATTGCCATTTTTTAATTTTTGTGCTACAATAATTTTAATGAGTAATTGGAATGATATGACAGATTGGATGAACGTTTTACCGCCGTCGCGCCCTACAGTCGTTGAATTGGAAAGAATTGCGGAGAAACTTAAAACCATCGACAAAGAAAAAGCGGTTGCCATATTGGGAAGCACACCAGAATTTTGCGACCTTTTGGCGGATTTTGGGTTCGAGAGAATTGTTGCTTTTGACAAAAGTCGCGAATACCACAACAAAATGTGCCGTGTGATGACGCAACCAGACAAAGTGCGCTTAATTGGCGGAGATTGGCTCAGTAGCCTAGAAAATCCGCACCTTAGGGTTTGGGACAAGAAATTTGCCTTGATTTTGTCGGATTTGACAATGGGAAACGTTGATTACAGGCACCGAGCGGAATTTTATCAACTTATTGCAGGCAACCTCGAGCCCGACGGCGGGATGTTCATTGACAAAGTTCTCTGCCACGACAGACCGCATTTGAAACTCGCTGACCTTTTTGCAAAATACGAAAAATTGCCTTTTAACCTGCAAACCCTAAACCATTTTTCAAGCGAGGTTTTGTTTTGCAGTGAACTGTTGGAGAAAAACCAAAAGGTCGAGAGCACTAAATTTTACGAAATTATTGCTAAAGAGGCTTGGGATGCTGGAAGAAATCCAAAGATTCACAAGTTCCTTACCAACTGCAACCTCATCACGCCAAAAGGCTTCACTTGGTACTATGGAAAACCATGGGACGAATTGAAAGACGAGTACGAAAAACCGTTTAGTAAAAGCGAGTTTGTTCAGGACACCGATGAACAAAGCCCCTACTATTTGCGCGGAAGGCAATACTTTCACACCTTGGAAATCGAATGATTCTGGGTTTTTAGTTGGGTTTTTTCCAGGTTATTTTTGGGTTTTTTCTGGGTTAAATCTGGGTATTTCGTGGGTTGTTTTTTTGTTTAATGCGGTGCAACAAAAAATGGCTTGCGCCACTTTCTGGTTATCAATAAGCCGTGTTCTGTCAAAGACATCACACTTCTTGCGCAAGCGTAAGCCGTGTTCTGTCTTGGGCAATCATCTATCTTGGATGTATGTTACCATACAACTCGCGCGGTGTATGCACTGGGGACGCTGGCTACGTTTAAATCCCAATGTCTTACCTTGCACCAAGTGGGGTTTACATTGCCACAACTGTCGCCAGTCGCGCGGTGGGCTCTTGCCCCACCCTTTCAACCTTACCACGCTTCTCACGTTCGGCGGTTTGCTTTCTGTTGCACTTTCCTTCGACTTGCGCCGACAGGCCGTTAGCCTGCACTCTGCCATGTGGTGCACGGACTTTCCTCACAACCGTATGGACAGTTGTGCGATTGCCTCGATAACAAAAACAGTATAACACACTTGCCAAAGCATTGCAATACACAGTTGCCATGTCTTGTGTTTTTGTCAGCAATAGCATGACAATTCGGCGACACTGGTGTGGTGACAATCGTCACAGTGGTGTTTGATTGAATCCAAAAGTTCGTGCGCCGCCTCGTCGTCACAGCCATCACACTTGCACGCACCGTGCGAGAACTTACCAACATGTTTTGCCCCACATTTGTCGTAAAAAACACCTTTGCCACTGGGATAACCGTGTTTGAACTTGCCTTCAAAGGCCTTAACACCGTTGTCATGGTAATAAACACCCTTTCCACAGTACTCGCCCTTGTGAAATTTGCCCTGGTACGCCAACTTGCCGTTTTCATGCCAGTCCGTGCCCTTGCCCTCGCGCAGGTTGTTTACAAAGTTACCCTCCGCCAGTTTTTTACCGTTTTTGTAATGAACACACCAGCCATGTTGCCTCGTATTGCGAATCTCGCCCTCAAAACTGATATCACCTTTCATGTCATACATGGTGCATTTGCCGCTTGGGCCGCCGTTTGCAAAGTTCCCCTCGAACCACTTTTTGCCGTTCAAATGATACGAAGTTCCTTGACCGTGAAACTTGCCGTTTACAAATTCACCCTCGTATTCTTTCTGACCATTAGTCCTAAAAACCGTGCCTGTGCCATGTTCAATGTTGCGCTTGTTGGTTTCGCCCATGTATTGGCGACCTGTGCGCTTGCCAGAAGAATCAAAGTAAAATATCGTTTGCATACCCTATAATAACAAAACCCCTTGGAAACACCAAAGGATTTTTGCTATATTTTGGGTAGTCTATCAGATAGATTACTCCATAATCGAGATAAACATGTTGTCAATGTCAAGGTCTGCACGGATAGATTGGAGGATAGACACGATTTGTGCGGCCTGAACACGTGTGATATTTTCACTGGCGCGAATCAAAACGTTTACAAAACCATTTTCTTTGTTGACAATAACGTCTTGGAAATCTTGGGCAAGGATAAGGCCTTCTGCTGTTGTTTCAAACGCAACGTTTGCACGGATTTCAAGCAAACGGGCTTCGGCACTGGCAACCGTGGATGCGTTTTGGCTTGTAGCAATAAGGTTTTCATAAATCATGATGTCGCGTGTTCTGTTATCAGCACGGGTAGAACGGAACATGTTAAAGAGGTTTGTTTCCATCTGTGCCCCGCCGCCACCAGTTTGGACAGAGTTGTTGTTCATCGTAAAGTTAAGATAACCTGTTACGAAAAGCAAAACAAACATCACCGACAACACAAGGTATTTTTTTCTTTTTGTAAAAAGTGTTTTGACCCCCGAAGTTGTTTTGCTCATAGCATTTTGCAATTTCTGAGGAGTTTTTGTTTTTACTTTGGTTTTAACAACCTTGTCGCAAGGCTCTTGTGCACACAAGGCTTTGGTTTCCAAGGTTTTTGCTTCTTTCGGTTTTCTGGTTCCTGGTCCTGGTCGTTCGATGATTTCCATTTTCCACTCCTTTTATAAAGTAACCATATATATGGCGCGGTCATATGCGATAGAACACTAAGTTGTACGTGCAAGAACTTCTACACGGACCCCTGGGTCACCGACAAGTGTTTGTACAGCGCGCAGGATTGCCAATCGAACACCTGGGTCGGACGCACCACTGGCAACAACTACGACACCGCGGATTTGGGGCTTGGTTTCCGTGACAACAATTGGGTTCCCGCCCACGATTATCGGGGTCTTTGTAACTGTCGTAGTCGTTGTAGACGCACCC
>WQSK01000097.1 GCA_009787915.1 Bacillota bacterium | reverse complement strand
GGGGATGCGACCGCCCGTGATATTTTGAAACTTGTGGCACAAATAAAAAAACGCGTACGCGACGCGTATGGGATTAAGTTGATGACGGAAGTCGAGGTGTTTAAATAACCCAGAATAAACCCAAGAACAACCCAGAAATATCCCAGATTAAACCCAAAAATAACCCAGAGAAAAACCCCGTCGCTTTGTACCCCCCCCTTTACAAAAGGGGGAATGGGTTCGTGGGTAATTCCCCCTTTTGTAAAGGGGGTGCCCGTTAGGGCGGGGGTTTTTATCTATGAATTAGCGAAGGGTTTTTTTGCATTTCGTGCAAATGTAGCACGAAAAATTGTTACCGCTTATGGTAATCGTTTCTTTTTGAAGGTTAGGTGCATAATGGCATGGGGCTTTTCGGTTAGAGTGACTGACCGTATTCCCGCGCATTTTGCCCTTTCCGCAAAGTTCACATACTCTTGACATAATGCAATTATTATACACTTTTAATCGCTGTTGTCAATATAAAATTTCTCGATAACGACATAAAAAAGTTCTTGACTTGTCATGTTTTTAATGTTATCATAGGGTATGAGTATTTTTGAGAAATTTAATTTATTAAAAAGGTGTAAACCGCCTATGTTCAGCGTTATCGTTACGTCTTTTAAAGAGGAAAAATATATCAAGGCATGCCTTGAGAGTTTATCAACCCAAGGTCTTTCAAAAGAGGATTTAGAGGTTATCGTTTTGAACGATTGTTCACCCGACAACACCCCTAACATTATCGAGGACTTTGTTAAAAAACAAAAGGATATCGACTTTAAATTTAAGATGCCTGCGAAAAACGGAGGGGTAGCGAAACTCCGTAACATGGGTTTGGAAGAAGCGCGCGGTAGGTTTGTGACTTTTGTTGACGGGGATGATTTTTTGGAGCCTTACGCCCTTGCAAATATCAAAGACATGGCAACCGCCACAAAAGCCGACCTGATTGTTCCGCAAATCGAAACCCATTACGACGAGGGTGTAGAAAAAAGTATGTACGAGTGCACAAAAGTTGCGCTTCACCAAAGCAGGTTTAACCGCCTTAGAAACCCAGATGATTTTTATGTGTCTGTTATGGAAAACAATGTTAGGTTGACCGCGGTTTGTTCGACTATTGTTTCAAAAAACATTATTGATGAAAACAACCTTAGGTTCAAAGATACACTTGATGAGGACACGATGTGGAGTGTCAATATCTACCCGCACGTTAAAAAACCAAAATTGTACACAGGGTCTTATTACTACTATAGACAGCATGGGGTTTCGCGCTCTACCGAAAACTTGCCTGGTATTTTTGAACAAAAAATCAAATCAGTAGAGGATATTTTGCAACTACGCGAAGAAAATCCGAATCTTAAAAACACACTTGGCATGTTGGCGGATAAACAAGAGCAGTTCGTAATAGGTAACATGAAAGTTCTTAGCATCAAAGATGCCGAAAGAATCAGGAAACTTTACGAGGCAATGGCTTTGCGGGTGACCGAAAATATGCCTCCAGATTTCGAGGTGTAATTATGGCAAAAGTCTATAATTGGCCGACTTGTCAACCTGTTTTGGTGAGGGAAGCCCTTAAGGAGCACAAAAGCAAAAACGGAAATGTCGTTGCGGTTTTAAAAGGTTTTCAAGTGGGACCCGAGGACGAGGCTTTGCACGAAGAATACACCCGTGAAAAGATGCGCAAGATGAAATCTTTTGGTTTCAATTGCGAAGTTTTTGATGTCAGAAACTATATTGGGAAAGAGGACCAGTTTTTTAAAGACCTAAAAGATTTTAAAACCATGATGAACGGGTGCGGTGGACAAATATATAACTTTCTTACTTTGTTTAAACTTGTCGGGTTTGAAAAACTCTTGTGGCACTTTTGGGAAAAACAAGATAGGGCTTATGTAGGGGTTAGTTGCGGGATATCGGCACTGGCACAAAACATTGACGGGATGCATTTGGATTGCGACCACACAAAAGAATGGAACGGGCAAATAATCGAAGATAGGACGAAAGGCTTGGGTCTTACCGAGGACCTTTTAAAGCAACACATGAAATGTGAAAACCAAGAGTTCCAAAAAATCGCGGAAGAAGTTGCGGCTTATAGAAAAGAAAAAGACCTCCCGACAACATTGATTTCGGACTTTACAATGTATGAAAGGGATACGGTTACAGACGAGGAGTGTGTTTGGACTGCTGTTAAGAACCTAAAAAAGGACAAATGGGAAGGTTTTAGGCATTCTTTTGACGTAAAAAACGATAGATTTGGGAATTATACACAAACATCTTTGAAAACTCTTGATTTTTGAAAATACATGTGTTATTGTCTTGCGTGGCACCGCGTACAAGAAATTTATATGGAAAAATCATAATATCCAAACGTGCAATAAGGAATGTTGTGGCTATGACGGCCGCCGAATGCTATGGTATTGCTTCGGTCGGCGGGGCAAAGGTCACCGCCGAGGACAATCGTATCGATGTATCGGTTATGTTGCATCTAAAGTTTGGGGTTACGATGGACCCTGTGATTGAATCTGTGCGTCGTGCTGTCAAATATAACGTCGAAACATTTACGGGAATGACCGTGGATACCGTTAATATTGATATTTTAGGAATTAAAAATTGAAAACACTTAATGGACAAACAATTAAAAAAATGCTCGGCACGGCATATGGTCTTATGGACCAACATAAAGGCACGATTGATGCGCTTAATGTTTTCCCTGTGCCTGATGGGGATACAGGGATTAACATGTGCCTTACGTTAAAAAGCGTAATGTTGGAACTGGAACTTGTTTCCTCTAATGATGCCACAAATATTTGCGAGGCAATCACCCGTGGGGCTCTTAAAGGTGCGCGAGGGAACAGTGGGGTTATTTTATCCCAGATTTTAAAAGGTATTATGCAGGTTTTGGGTGCAAAGCGTCCAGGGGGCGGTGAGGTCAATGCAAAAGTTTTTGCCGACGCCATGGATGTTGGACAAAAAGTTGCTTACAAAGCCGTTACTGTGCCTAAAGAGGGGACGATGCTTACCGTAATCCGCGTTATGGCGGAGGAAGCAAAAAAAATCGCACGCACCAATGCCGAGTTTGAAACTTTTATAACAAAAGTTTTGGAAAAAGGCGAAGAAATTTTGGCTCAGACACCAGAAATGTTGCCAGTTTTGAAAAAAGCAGGTGTTGTTGACGCGGGCGGGCGCGGGATTTTGGTTATATTCTCGGGCTTTTTGGCTGCGATTAATGGTAAGGAAATCGCGATTGACCTAAGCAAGGACTCGCAAGGTGGGGATGGTGCAGGTGGTGTTGCTTTTGAAGCAGAAGGTCTTGGCGACATAGAATTTGCGTATTGTACCGAGTTCATGATAACAAACA
>WQSK01000096.1 GCA_009787915.1 Bacillota bacterium | reverse complement strand
TGCATTATAGCCACTAAGCATCATATCGTATGGAATCGCCTGAACCTCTATGGCGTCGACGTATGTGAATTTAAGCCTGTCGCTTGGGTCTTTGTACGGAACACAATGACCGCCAAGGCGCACTGTCACGGCTTCGTCGGGGCGCGCGGTTAGCCAAACATCACCAGTTGAGAGCCAATCATCAAGACACTCGACTTGGTGCCCGTCGATGATGCGTTGTTTAAACAAACCGTAATCATATTTGATACAGTGCGTTGTCGCGGGATAGCCAAGGGTTGCCAAACTGTCCATAAAGCACGCGGCAAGGCGACCAAGACCGCCGCCGCCCAAACCTGCGTCGGCCTCGGTTGCGTAGACTTCCCTGATATCGACGCCTTTGGCTTTAAGGGCAACGTCAAAAACCTTGTCCCAGCCAAGATTCACCAAAGTGTTTTCCAATGTTTTTCCCAACAAAATTTCGATTGAAATATAGTGCAGGGTTTTAACGGGTTTTTTTGACACAGCGCGACTCTTACTACGAATTTCAAACAATTCATCCATTACGGTGGCGGCTATGGCTTTGAAAAGTTGCTCTTTCGTCGCGTGGGCAAAAGTTGTATTGAAATACTTTTTCAAATTGTTTTCGACCAACGTGGTCGCGATTTGTTTAAGAATCTTTTTTGACATTCTTGACCTTCTTTGTTGCTTTGTACAAAGCAATATATTCTTTGACCGCACCTTTCCAACTAAAATCTTTTTTGATGCAGATTTTCATTTTCTCGGTCCATGCCAATCCATCGTTCACATAATCGGTCAAGCCGCGCTTTAATGAATAGACCATATCGTCTTTGCTATAATTTGTGAAGGTGTACCCATTCCCGCCGCCTTGGCAGCCAAAGTCCTTGATACTGTCTTTGAGTCCGCCAGTTTCGCGCACAATTGGCACCGTGCCGTAGCGGCTTGCAATCATTTGACTAAGACCACATGGTTCAAAAGAACTTGGCATTAAAACAAGGTCGGCCGCAGCATAGAGTTTTTTTGCCAGACTGTTTGAATAGCGCATAGTTTTGAACTTGCCTTGATATTTATTTTGGATGTATTCAAAGAAATCTTCATAATTTTTGTCACCGTTACCCATAACAATCATTTGGATGCGGTCGTTCAGAATCTCGTTGACGCCCTCAATGATGAGGTCAACACCTTTTTGGTTCGTCAGGCGACCATTGTACAAAACCATAGGTATCGTTTCGTCGACTTGCATATGAAAGAGTTTTTGCAACCCGCGTTTGTTCGCACGTTTTAGTTCCAAAGTTTTGTCATCATAATTTTCAAACAACTCTTTGTCTTTTTTTGGGTTATAAAATTTATAGTCGATACTATTCAAAATACCGCTGAGTTTAAACGCATTTTTGTGAATAACACTCTCCAATCCCATCGCGAATTCAGGAGTTTTAATTTCTTCTGCGTAGGTTGGGCTCACGGTATTGACCATGTCGGCACATTCAATCGCGCCTTTCACCAAATTAACGTGCCCGTCAAAGTCCAAAAGATTTTTGTACTTGTAATCCATATTCAAAACATCGGTCATGAAACTGTGCGGGAATTTGCCTTGGAAATTTATGTTGTGTATCGTGAACAAAGTCTTGATTTTTGAAAAAGTTTTGTGCTCGGCATATACCGTTTTCAACAAAATCACCGCCGCGGCCGTGTGCCAATCGTTGGCGTGCAAAACATCGGGTCTAAAACTTGTGAGTTCCATTGTATCAAGTATTGCCTTAGAAAAGAAAGCGAAACGCTCGCCATCATCAAAATATCCATAGACAGAGTCGCGCTTGAAGTATTTTTCATTGTCGATAAAATAATAAATAACGCCGTCGGTTTTGTATTCAAACACGCCACAATATTCTTGGCGATAGGCAAAACTAACGCTCACGTGACCCAAGAATGTGCATTTTTTGCGGACCTCGTCCGTTACACTTTTGTACATAGGCGTCATAACACGGATGTCGACACCTGCGGTTGTAAGCGCTTTTGGCAATCCCCCGCCGACTTCGCCCAAACCACCTGTTGCGGCAAAAGGTTGGACCTCCGAGATACAAAACAACACTTTCAACTGGGCATCGGGTTTATCTGACTTAACAACAACGGGTTTCTCCTTTGGCACGGGTTTCGGCTTCGGTTCCGCCTTGGGTTTTGGCACAGGGGTTGGTTTTGGCGCGGTCACTGGTTTAGCGGTTTTTGGAGCCACTTTTGGTTTCACTGGTGCTTTCGGCTTTGTTGGTGCCTTTGGTTTAGATTCTTTTGACGCATTCAAAAGCGCAACTTCCACCTCGGCGGGTTTTAATACTTTTTGTGCAGGCGCAACAGTCAAGGTTGGTTGAACTGGTGCTTTTGGCAAAGCCAAAGTTACTGGCTCGGAAACCGTTTCTGGTGCGGGCTCTGCAATAGCAAGTGTTGGCAACGGCACAGGGGCAACCATTCTAGGAACTGGTGGAGCGACTGGTGTTGACGTTTGTATTGGCACAGATTCTTGGCTGATGACCTTGACTGGCAATGGTATTTCGCGCAATGCAGGTTGTGATGATGTGTTCGGGCGCGGGTTTACGGGACTAAATTTTGAAATGAATCGTGCTACTGGGGCACCAGCCATTACGGGTTCCCTCCCCATAGTATCTTTTCCGCCAGTAGTTCGAATCTTACGTATGCCCACAACCTTCCCCCAAATTATAGCCTACCCCATTTTCGCAAAAACTTGCGCATATGTCAAGTCAAACTGTGCAAGAGTTCATTGTTTTTTTAAGAAACACAGCACTCTGGGGTGCGAGATTCACACATATGGTTGTTGTATCGTTTGTTGATTTTGACTGCATTTTTTTGTTGCGATAATCCCAACCGCCGTATGATTCACGTGCAGTGGAAAAAATTTCTTCATACGCCCCAGGCGGTACGGTTAGTTTATAGTTTTTGCGCTCGGCAAGTGAAAAATTAAACACGCAAACAATCTCGTTGCCTTTTTTGTCACGGCGCGAAAATGCCAGAGTATTCGCCTCTGCATCGTCAACGGTTATCCAGTTAAAACCCTCCCACCCGTTGTCAAGTTCGTAAAGTTGCGGTGATGATAAATAAAACTTGTTTAGGTCGCGAACAAAGGCTTGGGTTCTGTAATGTTTTTCATGAAACAAAAGATGAAATTGCAGACCTTGGGTGTGGTCCCACTCGTCAAACTGTGCGAACTCCGAGCCCATGAAAACGAGTTTCTTCCCAGGGTGAGCGTACATGTATGCCAAAAAAGTTCTTAGTCCGTCGAACTTTTGGTCATAGTTTCCAAACATTTTGTTTATAAGACTCCCCTTGCCATAGACAACCTCATCATGTGAAATCGGGAGTAAAAAGTTTTCGGTGAA
>WQSK01000095.1 GCA_009787915.1 Bacillota bacterium | reverse complement strand
CATTGCACAATATTTTTGTTCATAGCCGCATCCTATACCCCGTTTGTGTTGGGACCACTTCGCGAAGTCGGTGCTTGGGGCTGGTCGTTGTTTGGAGTAGTTTGGTTTTTGGCAATCTTCGGAATTATTTTTAACGCAATCAATATGCACAACCGTGTAATTGCGATATTAAGCCAAATATTGTACATGGCAATTGGTTGGAGTGCCGTCGTTGCAATCTACCCGTTTATGCAAACCGTTCCCGTTGCTGGGTTGGTATTGTTGCTTATGGGAGGACTCGCATACACGATTGGCGCGCTGTTTTATGCTTTTGGGTCAAAGAAAAAATATATCCACAGCATTTGGCACTTGTTTGTTTTAATGGGTTCGATAATTCATTTCTTTGCAATATTGTTTTTTGTAATTTTGGTTTAAATAAAAAGCGGGTCACCAGTTTCTTCGTCTATATCAAAATTTCTATTTTTTGCATCAATCTTGAGTTGTGAAAGTTTTGATTTTTCTTTATTCGCCTGAAGTCTTTCGCAAGATTTCACATATGCCCTCGCGTGGTTGATATGGTCAAGCCTTTGAAGTTGAGTAATCGACATAAGTAAATCCGATTCTGTTGAGATAAAAATCTGCTCGAAATCGTCCACACCCTCTACCGTAAACCCATGAAAAATGTTATTGTTCACCTTGCCATAAGCAGCCGTCTTGTCCTTCAGCGTCGCCATGTAAAAATTAATGTGTTCTTTTCCAAAATTGTCCGCGTTTCCCATGTAATTAATGTAACACCTATCGAAAACGATGTAAATAGTGTTTTAACGGCGGGTATAAATTTTACGAGAGTACTTTATGCCGTCGTCGGATTGTGTATCAAGTATCTTTTCGGAAACCCATTGGGACTTGTCGAACTTTGGAAAGAACACATCCGCTCTGTCATTGGTATCGTTAATTTCGGTGAGAATCATCTTGTTCGAATATGGTAAAAGCGCGGTATAAATCATCCCCCCGCCTATAACAAAGATTTCTTCCGCCACCGTTTTTGCAAATGACAAAAAAGCATCAAGTGTTTTAAAAACAACCACGTCATCGGTGCGAGGAACAAAGTCATTTTCACTTGCAATAACCAAATAGCGACGGTCCTTAAGCGTCGGGGGCAAACTGTCATAGGTTCTACGCCCCATAACGATGTAATGCCCAAGTGTTGTTTTACGAAAAAATTGTAAATCTTCATTAATTCGCCAAACAAGGTCGCCACACAACCCAAGTTCGTGGTTTTTGCCAACTGCCGCTATCATTGAAAGATTTTTATGAACCATGGTTACACACTCACAGGGAACGAAATTTTCATATTGTATTCGTAATCCATAATTTTAATATCTTTCAGTTCCTTTGTATTATCAAATTTGTAAAAGTCCTTGATTTTTGGGTTAATCCAAAACTTTGGCGGAGGCGGGCAACCTTTTTCGCGGTACACACGGATTTGTTCTTTGATGCCCTCGATTTGGTTCGAGTACAAATGTGCATCGTTCAAAACAACCAACATCTCACCGACCTCGTGGCCTGTGCTTTGCGCCAAGAGATGTGCAAGGGTCGCGTACTGGGTCACGTTATATGGGAGTCCAAGCGCGACATCGGAACTCCGAATATTAAGGGTTACGTTAAGTTTTTTTCCTGTAACGCACCATTGTGTATTCCAAGCACAAGAAGGCAAACACGCGGTTGCAAGGTATTCTTCTTGCCAAAGACTCATAATCATGCGGCGGTCTTGCGGGTTCGTTTTAAGGACGTTTAACAACCTGTCGGTCAACCCATATTGTTTGACAATCCAACCGTAGGCGGTACCGATTGTATGCGCGTACTCAGACCCAAGTTTTAACTCGCGCCCGCCGTCTTGTTTTTTGGCACCCTTGGATAAATCCGCCATGCCTGCTTTTCCGCCGACCTGTTTATAAACACCATTTTCATCGGCCGCCCAACCGTCCCAGATTTTAATCCCACGGTCTTTTAACCAACGAACGTCGTTTGATTGCTCTTGATAAATCCAAAGCATTTCCAAAATCGCCGACTTCCACCCCACAAATTTGCTGGTTAGGATTGGGAATTCTTTACTTAAATCAAACCTTAGGGTCTGACCAAAAAGTTTCCGCGTGCCAACACCTGTGCGCTCGGAACCAATGGTGTGACCTTCTGAAATAATTTTCTCGCAAAGTGCGATGTACTGTTCGTCAAAATTTGCCATGCCCAAATTATTGCACATCGTGTTAAAGTTGTCAAACTTTGCAAAGAATAACCACATGGCAAAAGAGCGCGATTTTAAAGGCAAAGACCCTCGCAAGCCCAAGACACGTTTTTCAACACGCGTGTATGGGTGGCTGTTTGTTTTCTTGGCAATTTTGGCCGTCTTTATGGTTTACCTAAATAGGTTTGAAAGCACCGACGAAACCATGAACTTTGTAATCGCGGGCGTTGCTACTGCCCTTTCAATTTTGTTCGGGATGATTGTCTTTATTCGGTTTATCCGCACGCGGAGCATCACAGGCGGATTGTTCCTGGTAACCTGTATTTCCAGTGCCGTGTTTTTGGGCACAAGCCAAATCATCCCCGTCCTTGTACCCGAGGCCGCAATAGCCATGGGCGCAGAAGCAGGTGCTGGCGGTGGTACAGGTGGATTTGCGCTTATGATTGCGTTGGCACAAATCGGGTTGTTTGCGCTGTGGTTTGGGTTTTTGCTCTTGACCACGTTTCTATATATACAGCCTGTCAAAAAAATCGATAAGTACCTGCAAAAAATCATCGACGGCGACGATAAACCAAAACGCGTTCGCATTGGTAAATCAAAACAATACCGCGAAATCGAAAAAAAGATTGCGGAAATATCATCCGAGTTCAAGCGTGGGCGCAAAAAGAAAAAGTAGCATCAAACTCCAGCATACAATCAAGATACCCCATTAGATATTTTATCTCGTCAAGCATTGTGTAAAGGTCTGTCATTAAAACACCAGATGGTAGGTCTTGCCGAAAAACATTTAGCCTGAACACAAGTTTTTTTAACTCGTCAAGTTCTGCACGATGTTCAACTAGTTTTTGTTTTGTGAATTTGTCCATACGTCAATAATATCAACTACAATTGCAGTTGTCAATGACTTTAACTACATTTGTTGTCATTATAAATTTATGATGTACTCCACGTTTGCAGAGAGATTAAAGGAACTGCGCACCGAATGCAATCTAAGCCATGCCCAGTTGGCAAAACAAACTGGAATATCAGCAGGTGCTATTGGCCTTTGGGAATTAAACAGGCGTGAAGCAAAAATTGATGCAGTAATAACACTCGCAAAATTCTTTAACGTAAGTGTTGGTTATATGGTCGGCACCGAGGATTAAACAAGGTTCCCGCGCGAAGCGCGGTTTGCTAAGGAATCCGTGCTTGCAGTGTGTTAGCAAACCAAACATAGTTTGGG
>WQSK01000094.1 GCA_009787915.1 Bacillota bacterium | reverse complement strand
CCTGCTGCAATGTTCCCCATCATCCCCATCCCAAACACGGTTCCCGCCATACCTGGGTTGTTTGCGGCGTCGCGCATGGCGTCGGCTTTGGCTTTTAATGTATAGTTGTGCATTTGGTTTCCAAGGACACCAAGGGATGAACTCTTGTCAATTGCGCGCTCTACTTCTTCAGGGAAAGACAAACTCTCCACGATAAATGTTGCGAGTGCCAAACCCATTGCGTTAAAGTCGACTTGCAGACTTGTTAATGCTATTTTGTTGAACTCGGTGAGTTTGCTTGATAAATCAACCGCGCTGAAACCAGAGCCTGCGATAACGTCGGTGAGTTTCGACAAAATAAGTGCGCGAAGATGCTCTGTAATCATGTCGGTTGTGAATTCTTTTTGCGAACCAGCCATTGTTTGCATGAATAACTTGGCATCGGTTACGCGGAAAGAATATTTCCCGAAACCACGGACACGAATCATACCAAACTCGCGGTCGCGCATTGTGAATGGGTTTACTGTGCCCCACTTTTGACCGTTGAATTGTGTTGTATCAACAAAATACACGTCGCAACGGAACGGAGATTTAAACCCCTTGGTCCAGTTCATAATAGATGTCAAAACAGGCATATTAGCGGTGTGTAGTTTGTAACGCCCTGGTGCAAAAACATCGGCTATGCGCCCGTCTTTCATAAAAATCGCAACTTGACCTTCGCGCACGGTTAGGCTTGACCCATTCATAATCTCGGCGCGTGAATCCATTGGGAATTTGTAAATGATTGTGTCGTGACGTTTGTCAACGTACTCTATTACTTTTAACAGTTGTCGTGATATAAGTCGCATATTGGTTCCTCCACAAAAAGATTATAGTACAACACCGACATTATTTGCAACTAAATTGTCAACGTTTTCTTTCGGTTTCGTTTCCGCAACTTGGACAACGATATACATCGAAATGGATTTGTTGTTCATGGGATGTTTCGTTATAGCCAAGGTGGTACTTTTTACCCCATTCCTTATCATCGCTATTTACCGCATCCCAATAGCCAGTTCTTTTAATATTGTGCGTGGTATTGGTTGTAACAACCCCCGTACCTTGCGAGCGTACCCTTTGCCACACTGGTACTCCATTGTCACAAACCGTACAACATTGTTTTGATTTTTGAACCTCACCGATTTCAACAAGCCATTCTTTCAATGTCTTGTCCGAACCTTTGTTTGTGCGCATGAATTTTTTGATTTTTTCGTTAAGTTCCTGTTCTTTCCTTTCACGAATACGTTGTTCTTCAGCAAGTTTTGCCTGACGTTCGGATTCTGCTTTTTGTTGTTCAGCCACAACACGTTTTTTCTCGACTTCTTTTGCTTCTATTTGTTTATGAAAAAGTCCGTAATATACTAATCCACCAGTAACGAAGGCGGCAATACCACCAAGGAGAACCCCAATCATAATCATGTCAGAAAGACCCGTTGCATCTTCTTCTTCACCATAAGACAAGCCGACGAAAGTAGAGCACCCTACAATTCCAGAAAACACGACTAGGCTTATTAAAATTACTATAGCCCATTTAAATTTTTTAGACACAAAAACCTCCGATTTTTCGAGGTTTTTTACTGTCAAAAAGACACTAAAAAACCCCTTTCCCCTTTCCCCTTTCGGGTCAAGTGTCAAGAGGCATGTGTTTATTATTGCATATTTATGGGGTGGGTGTCAATGAAAACTTGACCGTACTTTTGCACATATCGTCAATTGTACGTGTAGCCACCCAACCAAGTTCTTTTTTCGCTTTGTCACAGTTTGCATAGCATACGGCAATGTCACCTGGGCGACGCTTTGCAACTTTGTATGGAATTTTTTTGTCGTAGGCTTTTTCAAACGCCTTTATAAGTTCCAAGACACTAAACCCCTTGCCTGTTCCAAGGTTATATATGTGGGTGCCAGGCTTTTTGATTTTTTCCAACGCCGCAATATGCCCAAGAACCAAATCCACCACATGGATATAGTCACGAACACCCGTGCCGTCAGGGGTTGGATAATCGTCACCGAATACATCAACGTGGGGGCGGACTCCTATCGCGGTTTGCATTATATAGGGCGCGATATTTAACGGAATGCCTTTTGGGTAATCCCCGATAAGACCGCTCTCGTGCGCCCCGACGGGGTTGAAATATCTAAGTGACACCGCGGTGAAATCTTTGTCCGCCACTGCGATGTCCATAAGGATTCGCTCTATCATAATTTTGGTTTCGCCATATGGGTTTGTGGCATGGGTAACTGGGGAGTCCTCGGTAAGTGGCATTTTCTCTGGAATCCCATAAACGGTTGCAGACGACGAATAGATAATTTTTTTTACACCGTGTTTTTTCATTGCTTCAAACAAACGAAGCGACCCCACCACATTGTTTGTATAATATTCAATTGGTTTTTCGATACTCTCGCCCACTGCCTTTAGGGCTGCGAAATGGATTACGGCGTCAAACTTTCCGTCTTTAAAAACCTTGTCCAACAACACCGTGTCCAAGAGGTCGCCCTGCATAAACTTTGGGGTCTTTCCCGTAATTTGTTTGATTTTTCCCAGAACAGATTTATCAGAATTTAACAAATTATCGTAAATCGTTACATCGTACCCGCTGGTAAGTAACTCTACACACGTGTGGCTCCCGATGTAGCCACAACCGCCCGTCAAAAGAATCTTTTTCATGCTTTAATATTACCCCATAAATCGACATAAGTATTATAAAAATTCTCTTGACTTCTATTTAATTATTGTTTAGTGTATATATAGGCATGAAGAAAATAGCAAAATGTCGGGGTGTTAATCCGTACAATTATAAGAAAGAAAAACAAGAGATTGACAAATTACTTGAGGCGATTACAGGACATCGTAAGTATGATATTAGTGTTGCAAAAGAGGTTGCGTCTAATGGCAAGACCGAGAACTTGCGTGCTATTCTGAACAGATTAAACGGCGCAAGTACCAGTTCCGAGAGCAAACCCCGCGGCACGCCTCCGCCAAAAAAGGTATCAAAACTTCACCCAGATTATGAGCATCCAGGTTGGTCTGCCGCGAACAGGAGAAAAATCCCAACCGCATATGGCAAAAAACCGCGCACGCTATCAGACGATTGATTCTAAAACTTGATTTTTGCTATTGCCGAGTCAAGTTTTTCGGCGTATTCTTTTTCGTCATAAACAAAGGTTGTTGCTGGGATATTTTTGGATTGAAAGAAATCCACATAATTAAATCTGCACTCGCCAATCGCTGCATAGTAATCAAAAAAAGCGTTGATGTTTTCAATTGGTTCTTCGTTTGAATAAATTCTGCCCCGCTCGTTTTTGATTGGCCATTTTCCGACGAGGATTAGGTTTATTACTTTGTCTTTGATTTTGAAACTGGAGATAAAATCATCGATTCGGTCCAAAAAGTTTTTTAAAACGCCAGGTATATGCCCCATGTAAATTGGCGCAACGAACAAATACGCATCGGGTGTGCCGTCCATCGGAAATTTTTTTAGGTCGTCGGTAATCGGACACGATTTGCATCCGCCACAGCCCCTGCACATTTCAATTCGGTTTTTGGCAAGTGAAAAAACCTCACCCCCCCCCCC
>WQSK01000093.1 GCA_009787915.1 Bacillota bacterium | reverse complement strand
ATCTGTAATTGATGGTGCCCTGGTGGAAGAGGTAGAGGTAATGTACTAACGTTAATATGCCTTGCACCTGCCGCCACACTGGTAATAAATACCCCATCCACAAAAATATTGAAACCATCAATAATGCTAAAAATAACGTCTCCTATATAATCAAAAACTGATAAGTCAACTCCCCACATAAGCAGTCCAGTATCTTCGAAAAATATTTTTTGGGGAGCAGGAAACCTATTCAGGACACTGGTATAGAATATACTTATTACATTACTTGGGTCAGAGTCCAAAATAACCGTATAGTCCGTAGATACCGAAACTATATGAAGATTAGAAAATCCCCAACCTAAGACTAACGACATTATCTCCTCTTCACTTAAAAAAAACGCACCATTATTGGCGTCATTAAACTCAAAAAAACGTGAATTCATAATACCCAAGCCATAAATCGCATATCGGCCGTGACTGTCGGGTGCACTGTCCCAATATAGCCAGTTCCCATCCTGACCACCAACGTTATCAAAAGCACCCCAACGCAAATTATACGGCGCGGTCAACCGCGGCAACCCCGAATCAAACGCATTCGCATTATCCGCAGCCAAAGTTTTCACAGTCCGAGGGGTCAGTGGCATTGCAAAAACCGCCACAAAAAGCAATGTAAACACAGTCACAACCGCGAGCGCGGTTTTTGTCATTCGTTTTATATCCCCCATGATATGTTGTTAGTATAACCCTCTGTTCAAAAAACTTCCAAACGATTTTCAACGAGAAGTGGAAAAAGGTTGAGGCAGGTGCGCGGTACAATTTTTACAGTTTGAGAATCTTTCTTGAAAAATCGCATTTTCACTCTTGATAATATATTAAAGACACAAGGCGAAAATAGTGATTTTGCCAAGAAAGGCTCAAACCATGTAAAAATTGTACCGCGCACCTGCCTCAACCTTTTTCCACTTGTTATTTGACTTTCTGGAAAAAACATGTTAGACTCCCACTACCCTAGGGCGTTAGTATATCGGTAGTACTGCGGTCTCCAAAACCGTAGGGGGGGGTTCGATTCCCTCACGCCCTGCCAAGAACGACATAATTCGAACACGCGGTGTTGGCAAAAAACCCGAACTGATGGGCTCGGGTTTTGCTTTTTGTTTCAGAGGAACAAACCGTCTAGCGAATCATTGTGATGTGCGTATTATAGATGCTGATGTAATTATTGAGATACAACAATGCCCGTGGAGGACCAATACCTGGAACAACGTACAATAAATTTTTCACACGAATAATTTGACCTTGGGCATCGCGGTATGTAATTGTTTTGAATCCATACACTGGCATAATGTGATTGCCGCCACGTATTGTGATAGAAATCCTATCACGACTATATTGGGACTGAGGCACTAAATCTGCAGTGTTAAATAACCCGTTCATGAAAATTGCAGCATATCTGTTTTGCTGTATCTGGTCTTTGAGCGCGTTCAGGTTCAATTGACCGCCTTGCATCATGCTCTGCGTTGTAAATGAACGGCCCGCGCGGTTGACCATTTGGTTCATTCCGCCGAACCATTGGCTGGTTGTAGTACCCATTGGGTTACCGCCCATTGCGTTAAACAATTCTGTAGCATAACTGCGGAACTCGGGCGTATTGCCGCCTGCCCATCGCGGATTCCCCATAAAATAACGAACAGCATTAAACCTTGGCATTAGTTCGGGGAAAATTTTATTATATGCACCTATTATACATATGCCTGCGTTTATTCCGCAAGTGTGACCTGTCAAATGATTTGGCATACCGATTGGATTTTGACCCGTCAAAGATACAATGTGTTGATGCACTTCCCTTGTATGGTAATA
Source organism: Bacillota bacterium (assembly GCA_009787915.1). Lineage (GTDB taxonomy): Bacteria > Bacillota > Clostridia > Christensenellales > UBA1242 > WQSK01. The sequence goes on along the minus strand of WQSK01000093.1, from coordinate 1,775 downwards.
TGTAAAAGTTGAGTAATGATGTAATATTCCGCCGCCACGTGCAAGCGACGGACCAAAAATAACCTCTCTATCTGGTATTCCTGCCCCAATACTTAACAACGAAGCGCAAGCGACAACCGCTATCGCGAAAGGTTTTTTCACGAAATTATATATTTTTTTCATTTGTACGCTCCCCTTAATTTCCGATTAAATCATTTAGAAGTATTAAAAGATTTGGCTCTGTAACAACAGTTACAACGTCGGACGAACCGAAAAGGGTTATAAAGTATTCATAGCCTCCGTATTCAAAAGCAATACGGGCACGATTAAGATTCGTATCAATTTGAAACCGTCCTTGAACACCATTTACATCAAACTGATTCGACAAATACTGCTCGTCATAATTTTCAATACCTTCAAATTCATAGACATCTTCCAAAACTATTCTGAATCTATACACATCGAAAAAATAAATTTCGCATTGTGTAGAAACAATCAAGTCATCTATAAAATAAGAGGCAACAAAGTTCTCGTCATATTTATCGGTCACGTAAAATGCCCGCGCATCGAAATCGTCAATAAAATCGCGGTCAAAAAACAATATGTTTCGCAAACCAATCCTGTTGTAAAAATCATCGAGGTCGTAAATGGGGCGTGATTCGCTGGCTTGCCACAAAATGTCGTCACCTCCGCCAGAGCCGCCGCCTCCAAGACTACCACCGCCAGAACCATTGCCCCTATTCGGCAATGTCAGAGGTAGTACTATAGATAGAGTCACAATACAAACCGCAACAACCGCCGCCAGATACCGAAAGTGCAAATTGCTCCACAAATTTTTGTTGTTTGTTTTGACTTTTTGGGTTGGAGCCGAAGCCGCTGTTGCCTGAGTATTTGTCTTAGAAGCATCGTTATACTCGCGGATTACCTTAGTTAGTTGGGGAGCAAACTTGTTCCAATCCCCAGACTCGTCAGTACCCGAGATTTTGGCAATCCCTTTCATGGATTCCGTGCAATCTTTGACAAACTTTGTCCATTCATAATTTTGTTTTTTCTTTTGCAATTTTTTCATCTCCTTTTATTCCTTATACCGCCTTCGCATCATCGTGAAGTTTCCTGAAAAACAAAGAAAGTGCTTCCTTGCTTCTTGAATCCATCGACTTCATAGATTCCAGCAATTCCATGTCATTTTGGTAATGGTCAAAATCATGGTAAAAGAGTTCCACCATGCTTGAACCGCAAGCGTTCAAGATTTCTTTCAACGCATCAACTGTGGGAAAATGTTTACCCCTCTCGACATGCGAGATGTAACAATCCCCGCGGTTAATTTGTAAGCCCAACTCCTTTGCCGAAAGTCCCGCACGCTTTCTGATGGCAATTAATCTTTTGATGATTTGTTCTTGCATGATTATAATGTAACAACAATTTAATTAACTGACAATAATTTTTTTACTCCATTTTTTGGGTGATATTGACCGATTGGGCGGGAATTATGTACTTTTCACTCCATTATCGACAAAAGTCGACATTTTACGCTATTTTTTTCTGTTGTTTTTACCTAAAAGACATGGTTTCATAGAATTGCGTTTTAGGAGGACGAACAATGGATAAAAAAACACTTGAAGAACAATGGATTGAATACGTCAAGCAATGGAATCACGAAAGATTTGGTGTGGCCGAATATCTTGGCGGTCGGCAAAAAACTTTGGAAGAAACAATGGGCTATATGGTGGCGATTGATGAGTACCTAGAGGAAGAAAATATAACATTTCCATTTGAACAAACATACTCGAGCCAAG
>WQSK01000092.1 GCA_009787915.1 Bacillota bacterium | reverse complement strand
CAAGCGGCACAGGTCACGTGCCCTGCATCTACAAAAGACGCGGCCAGTGCGAGCGACAAAGCCATAGTCGAACACGCCCCGTATACCCCGATAAACGATACGTCTACACCCCTCGCGGTGAACGACGATGAAATTATTTGGTTCAACAAATCCCCTGCAAACAACATATCAACGTCGGTGTCTTTTATGCCCGCGTCCTTTATGGCACCTGCAAGTGCGCTTTCAAAAAGTTTCTGCTCGGCCTGTTCGTGGGTTTTTTCACCGTCTAGGTCATCGGAAACAATCTTGTTTATGAACGAACCCAAAGGCCCCTCGCCCTCTTTTTTTCCTGCGATAGAAAAACTGCCGATAACGCGAGGCCGTGATTTAAACACAACCGTTTGATTTCCGTGTTGTTTTTTTACGTCAATTTCCCCGCGCTTTCCCATATAGAAATTTTATTGACAGATTTTTAAATTAAATTCACTTGACCGTGACATTGTGTGCGCCGCCTTCAACCAAAGATGCCTGGGAAACAACCGTCAACCTTGCGTTTTTAACAAAAGATTCAAGGTTCAAACTCCCGAGGTTACACATTGTGGATTTGATTTTGTTAAGGCTCACATCCAAACCATCTGCTAACTTGCCTTTGAAAGGTATGAGGGAATCAACGCCCTCCTCGAACTTCATTTTGTCACCGCCATAGCGTCGCCAGTTGTTTGCACGCGCCGAGCCCTCGCCCCAATATTCTTTGTATTTTTTACCGTCTTTGGTGACTATGGCACTTGGACTTTCCGCAAAGCCTGCAAAATACCTACCCATCATAGCAAAATCCATACCCATTGCGAGCGCGATGATAATGTGGTTATCAAAAACAAATCCGCCGTCACTGCAAATTGGGATGTAGATGCCTTTTTCTTTTAGGTACTTGTCACGGGCGGCAACTACATCGATTAGGGCACTTGCCTGACCGCGTCCAATTCCCTTTTGTTCGCGCGTAATACAGATTGCGCCACCGCCGATTCCGACCTTTACAAAGTCCGCACCCGCGTTTGCCAAATACCGAAAGCCCTCCTCGCAAACCACGTTGCCAGCCCCGATTTTGATTTTTTCGCCATAGTTTTTTCTCACAAAAGCAATGACATCAGACTGCCATTCTGAAAACCCGTCAGAAGAATCGATACAAAGTACCTCTGCACCTGCTTGGACCAATAAAGGGATTCGTTCTTTGTAATCGTGGGTGTTTACCGCCGCACCGATTACATAGTTATCACTACCTCGTTTTTTCTTGATGTTTGCAATCATTGTTGCTTGGGATTCTGGGGGTTGGCTGCAAAAAACAAAGGCTACACCTCCTAAAACCCCAAGTTCCCGTGCCATGGTTTCGCCCGAAACCGACTGCATAGCCGCCGACACAAAAGGTATGCCAAGTTCAAACTCGGGTTTAGAGCCTTTTTTGAATTTAACAAGCGGTGTTGTCAAGTTTACATTTGCGGTGACACAGTCCCGTGTTGTCAGGTTAGGCAACAAAAGATATTCAGAAAACGTGCGGGACGGTTCGGTAATAAATTTGGCCATATTTTTACTCCCACTCGATGCTTGCTGGCGGTTTGTCGGTTATGTCATATACCACCCTGCAAACTGGTTCGATATCTCTTGTGATTCGTTCGCTCACCTTTGTCAAAACGTCATATGGGATATGCACAAAAGTCGCCTCACGGGCATCGACGCTGTGAACCGCCCTCAGTGCAATGATTCTTCCATGAAGTCTTTTTCCGTTTTTAACACCAACACTGCGCCCCTCGGCAAGGATTGCGAAATATTGCCAAATTTTCCTATCGAGTTTTGCCTTGGTAATTTCGTCGCGGAAAATATAATCAGCCTCGCGAACGATGTCGAGTTTTTTCTCTGTAATCTCCCCGATGATTCGAACCCCAAGACCTGGACCAGGGAAAGGTTGTCTGTAAACAATTTTTTCAGGCAACCCAAGTTCCAAACCTACAAGGCGAACTTCGTCTTTGAATAATTCCCTAAGCGGTTCCACAATTTCAAAGTCAACATTGTCTGGGAGTCCCCCAACATTATGGTGACTTTTCAAATGTGCACCGCCAATTCCGCTCTCTGTAACGTCTGGTGCAATTGTTCCTTGAGCCAAGAAATCAACCTTGCCTTCACCAGCAATCTTTTTTGCTTCAAGTTCAAAGACACGAATAAATTGCTCTCCTATAATTTTCCTTTTGCGCTCTGGTTCAATCACGTGGCGGAGTGCGCTTAAAAAACGTTTTGCCGCATCCACCTTTATCACGTTTACGCCAAGATTGTCTTTAAATGTTTCCATGATTTCCTCGGACTCGTTTTTGCGCATAAGACCGTGGTCTACGTAGACACAAACAAGACACCCTGGAACCGCTTTGTGGATTATCGCCGCCGTGACCGCGCTGTCTACACCACCAGACAATGCACAAAGCACGCGCTTGCCCGTCAACTTAGCCCGCAGTTCCTCGGTCTTTTTTGCGATAAACTCTTTGACTTCTTTTGTTGTTTTCATCAGATTAATTCTCCTTTAAATTTAATTCCCATTTCTTGCAGTCCACCTGCAACAAGGTTCGGGTTCAATTGTACACTACGGCTCCACATTTTGTTAACCATTTTTATGTACTCGCGTTTGCGTCGCTCTGGCAAAAAACTGGCTTGAAATCCGTTCACAATTATAAAATATAAATGCCTGATATCATAGCCAATTTTATTATAAAGATTCCAATATTCTTGGAGCAAACTCGTGTTAAAAATCGTCGGGTCATCTGTGTTGAGGGTAATAAATGCACCTTCTTCAAGATATTTTTTAAGCGGATGCGTCACGATATCTTTTACGTATCTCCCCGTCACAAGATTACTTGTAAGCGCAACCTCTATAGGTATTTGTCGCTTTATCAAAAGTTCAAGGATTTTTGGGTCCTCCCCCGCACTTGTAGCGTGACCGATACGCTCTGCCCCCAAAAGTTCTACTGCATCAAAAATAGAGTGCGGACCGTCTGCCTCACCCGCGTGTGCGACGGTTCTTAAACCATATTCTCGCGCCCTCTTAAACAACTCGGTAAAGTTTCGTGCTGGTCCCGCTATTTCATCCCCGCCAAGACCGATACCCAAAACGTACTCGCTTTTGTTTTGGGTAACCATATCAAGAACAGTCGAGGCAATCTCTACCCCATGCGAGCGCGATACATCTACGATATATTTGATTTCAAAACCTTGGCGTCGTTTGATGTCGCGTGAAAACTTTTCGAAAAACTTTATGAGTTCTTTGTAACTCCAACCACTTTCGCGGACGTATCTCCCTGGCGAGAAAAAAACCTCGGCATAGACAATTCCGTTTTTCTTCATATAGCGAACGATGTTTTTGAACGCAATCGACATATCATTGATGACTTTGACAGAATCTTGGACCGAACGAAAGAGCACAACAAAATCAGACAGGCTTGAAACACTTGCCTCTTTCGCACCTTGGCCAGCCAAAAAGTTTTCAAGATGAATATGAATCTCGGCTTTTGGGATTTGCCTAATGATTTCAAAGAACTGCTCTTTATCCATATCCAAGTATGGAGATTCAAACCGACTCTGTCAACCGTTTAATTAAGGGAATTATATACTTAATTAGCCAGAAAATAACGGCACTTGACTAGCCAGTATTTTTGTGATATCATCCAGCGATGGAAAGATTTAGTTTATTAGATTTCTTTAATGAATATCCGAATGAAGAAGCGAGTGCGAATTATTTTGAAACTTTGCGTTGGGCGAATGGCGTTGAGTGTCCATTTTGTAAGAGTAAAAGAATCTCAAATTGTAAAGTACCGATGCCTTATCGGTGTATGGATTGTCGCAAGCACTTCTCTGTTAGAAC
>WQSK01000091.1 GCA_009787915.1 Bacillota bacterium | reverse complement strand
ACTCGGTACCCGTATCATGGCTTACCCCAAGGCGTGTCTTGGGAAAGATGTTTTTCACGGCCGCAGCCAAAAGGTGCGATGCCGTGTGTCTTAATGGGTCATGTTCTTTTTCCATGCTTTAATTTTAATGCAAAATAATTATTTTTGCAAGTGATAATTAAACTTCAACTTCATCAGTTTTTTTAATTCACGATAACGCAAGCCCCAAACAGGTCTTTGATTGTATGTATTAAATCGGATTCTTGCACGTGCATAAATATCCGCTTTGGCGCAATGGAAACCAATTCACCAATAACACGCGCATCTGTTGAAACCTCGTCATTCACATGTGCGTATTCAATCGGGCTTAAACCAACACCGAGAACCCTAACAACACTGTCCTGCATAACAACGTGGGCCTCGTCGGTTGTGCTCTCGATATTTGCGATTAGAAATTTAAGAAGTTCGGTAAAAGTACTCTTGCACGAAAGTGCATACACATTATCGTTTGCCAAAGTACAAACTTCGTCCCAACGTGCTTTAAGGGCATCAATAGCAAAGTCATAAAAACTCCCCAAATTGAACCAACCGCCAAGTTTACAGTTTTGGAGTAATGACTTTGCAATAATTTTGTCGGTATCGCGGTCAAACGTCAAAAGTGCGCACAAAAAAACATGGCGTGAAATTTGGTCATGTATAGGCAAGCGGATTTTGCTGTTGATATAAAAAGATTTACAATCCGTAATTATGATATCTGATATAGCGTCCATGACCGCCCTGTTTTCTGAAGCCTTGGTCATGTTGATAGCGATTGTAGATTCGGTTTTGTCCTGCGCCAAAGTGCACGTAATGCCCCCAGAGGATAACCTCTTGTACACAGACATAACTCCCCTCTCGAACCGCGCGTCTGCGGCAACCACCAGTGTGCTTTCCATCCTGTTACAAGTAATATGCAATCAGCACCAAATTTAATCATACATTGGGCGCGGCAAAGATTGTCTTGGAGCGATTTTTGGAAAAAGATTGCAAACTGCAAAAATTAAATCCGCTTCACCTGTGCACACGCACCCTTTGCCGTGCCCTTTATACCTGTTATTCTGTTTCGACAAAAAAGTAAAAAATACTACAATTTAGCGTATGGCACAACGTCATGTCGCCATGTACCTTTACCCTGTTGTACAAAAAGAGGGGGGGAACAAATGCAACACGAAAATCTTGCTGATGTAATTGAATTACCAGCGAACAACAAAGTTCTGCTTTGCGGAACGGTAACAAAAGTCAACGAAACAAACGAAGAAGATACTTATGATTTGGTGCTTGGTGTTACGAGGCTGTCGGGGATGCAAGACAAGATTCCAGTAATCTTGTCAAAAGAATTAAAAGAAACCCAATTTCAAATCGACCAAGTAATTACCATAAGTGGCATCTTTACAAGTTTCAACAAAATCGTTGACGGCCGCAGCAAGTTGATTCTTGTTGTAATGGTCAACGAGATTTACGAACCCGTGGACCAAGACTATGATAATCCAAATGTTATTGAACTTATCGGTTATGTCTGTAAAGCACCGATTTATCGTACAACTCCGTTTAACCGCGAGATTGCCGACCTTTTGTTGGCGGTAAACCGAACGGGTACAAAGAGCGACTATATACCTGCAATTGCGTGGGGGAAAAATGCACGCTTTGCAAAGAACTTGTTGGTTGGGGAAAAAATCTGTGTCGCAGGACGCATCCAATCACGTGAATATCAAAAACGCCTTGACGACGACAAGGTCGAAACCAGAACCGCATACGAGGTTTCAATTTGCGGAATTACACGTTGGGAAGAACTTGGGGAGTAAGGGGGACAAAATGCAAAAAGTAAAATTATCAATCGAGAATTACACAGAAGAACAAATTGATATCCTAAAGCGCGCACTTGAGAGTCACAACGAGTTTGAATTGTGTCTTGGTGAAAAACACGAAACCAAAGCCGCAAACACACTTAACTCTGCATTGGTTTTAAGTCGTGCTTCGGACATATTTTTGTCCGTAGGAATACCTCCGCACATCCAAGGGTTTAAGTTTTTAAGAACCGCGATTATTTCTATAATAGAACGCCCTTCAATCATCAACGCAATAACGCGAGAGTTGTATCCTTTTGTTGCAAACAAATATGATACTACCCCGTCCAAGGTAGAGCGCGCAATTCGTCATGCTATCGAAATCGGTTGGTCACGCGGCAAGATTGAAAACATCAACACATTGTTCGGGGTCAAGGTATATGGACACAACGACAGGCCAACGAACGGCGAGTTCATGGCTCTGATTGCGGACAAAATAATGCTTGAAAATATGAAGTAACAAGAATATACTATAAACATGAGTTACAACGCAGGTGGCGCAATTGCAGGTGGGATGCTTGCCAGCAAAGAAAAGAATCCCAAAAAGATTTTTTTCTTGGGTTTAATTACCGCGGTCATAGTTATTGCAATCACAGGAATTGTTGTCTGGGTTTTGAGTTAAAAAAGCGGCGAGTTAAACCCTCGTCGTTTTTTAAACACACCCCAGAATTGCTCCTTAAGTTATTCAAACTCCGTACCCCCTCTCAAGAGAGGGGAACTTTTTGACCCGAGACCTTTTCCCCTCTTTTAGTTGTACAGATATTTTTTGGGTGTGTTAAATCCTGAAACGGTAAAAATTTCGGGCATTAAAAACACGTTCAACATACGCATTGGTTTCCTTGAAAGGCGTTGTTTCAAGTGTCGTTCTTTGTTGTTCGTTAAGCCACCTTGCAACATTCCCCTCACCCGCGTTATATGCCATGACCGCCGTGCGTTCGTCCTCGAACCTATTTAATAGATACCTCAAATACAGCGACCCCATACGAATGTTATCCGCGGGGTTTCGCAAATCAAAAGATTCAATGCTGTGCATAGAGGCAATATAATTCGCCGTGTTTGGCATGATTTGCATTAGTCCAATTGCACCTTTTCGCGATACCGCGTTTCGGTCAAAGTTGCTCTCTGTACGAATCACCGCCGCCACAAGTGCAGCGTCAAGGTTTGCCTCCGCCGCCGAAGCCCGAATTTCTGCACGGTATCTAAGCGGAAAAGCAAAGATTGTTACGCCGACAAAAATCAAGCCAATCACCAATATAAAGAAACAACTTATTGCAAAAATCTTCATATTTCAAAAGTATGTGCAAATCATGCTTGACAATGCCGTTAAGATGTAATAAAATTATGAAATGCAAACATCACACATGGCGAAAGAATCGACTATCAAGCGCGAGTGGCTCTTGGTAGACGCAACAGACATGCCCATAGGGCGTCTTGCTGCACAGGTCGCGGCAATTTTGCGCGGCAAACACAAACCAACTTTTACCCCGCACGTGGACACAGGCGATTACGTTGTAATCATCAACAGTGACCGTGTAATTTTGACGGGTAACAAAATGACAGACAAGTACTACTTCTCGCACAGCGGTTACGTTGGCGGTGACAAACACGTCCAAGCCAAAATAATGCTCGAGAAAAAAAGCGACTATGCTGTTGAACGCGCAATCAAAGGGATGCTCCCTAAAAACGCACTTGGTCGTCAAATGTTTAAGAAACTCAAAGTCCACAAAGGTGCGACCCACCCGCACGAGGCACAAAACCCACGCAAAATTAAATTACTTGGAGGCAAAGCATAATGGAAACAAAACCAGCAGTAGCGGCAGTCAAACCTGCCCCAGTCAAAAAACAACCGAAGATTAAAATGAACGGCACGAACGCGAGCGGTCGCCGTAAAAAATCTATTGCCCGCGTACGCCTTGTGCCTGGTTCAGGCAAAGTCGTCGTCAACGGACGTAAATTGGAAGAATATTTTGCTTCAGGCGTTTTGCGTTTGGTTATCAACCAACCATTCACCACTTCCGAAGTCAAAAACTTTGACGCACTTGTCAACGTCCACGGTGGTGGTCTAAGTGGACAAGCAGGTGCTATTCGTCACGGTATCGCGCGTGCCCTTGTTAAAAACGATGCCCAATT
>WQSK01000090.1 GCA_009787915.1 Bacillota bacterium | reverse complement strand
CTATTGCCGTGTCACCGATTGGCTTCCAAACCGTCTTGAACGCAATCATTGGTGATGGGATTTTAAGGACTCCGCGTATCGTAAACCGAATTGATGGCGCACCAAACGCAACGAATGCACCCGAGCGTGGTCGTATCGTTTCACCCGAAACCAGTCGGATTGTTCGCGAGATGTTGCTTGGTGTCGTAAACAACGGGAGCGGGAAACACGCGGGAGTGGCTGGCTTTAACATCGGTGGCAAGACGGGTACCGCGCAAAAATATCAAGACGGCATAATCGCACAGGGAAAATATATCAGTAGTTTTATCGGCTTTATGGAAGTCGATGGGAGCGCACGATACAGTGTTTACCTCATGGTGGACGAGCCGTCAAAAAGTGGGTACTATGGTTCGGTCGTTGCAGGTCCGTACGTTGGTAAAATCTTTCAAGGTATCGTGGACATCATGGGTTATACTCCTGACCCGAATATCCCTGGCCCGTTTATTCCAGAATGGCTTTTGCCTCCTGGTGCCGAGCCTCCGCTTGTGACCATGCCTGACGTCGCAGGTATGGAGTTATTCCGCGCAATTGCAACTCTGCAAACATTGGGCTTTCACATCCAAGTGTACGGGCAAGGATTAACCGCTCTTTCAACTTTCCCGAGTTCTGGGAGCAATTTAAGATTTGGGGAACCCGTCGTCATAATGACAGAGCGTTGACGTGGACGTTGTTCTTCTCTGTTAAAACAAACGGCAGGTCGGCACATTCTTGGCTCGGTGTTACAGCGATTGATTACGGACGGCATCTCGTGCGGAGCAAAGTCATATCTCAGGTTTTTAATAGGCATTGGAAATGGAAAAACGGATGTCTGAAGAAATTCGTTGTTCCCATTGGGCATAGGCTGAACAGGTGTTGGGTATTTAAGCAAGTCTTGGATACGTGCAGGCTTGTTTTGACGATATTCAACTTGTTGGCGACCAAGAGCAACACGCATACTGTTGTTAAGTTCTTTATAGTTTTCTTTGATGCTGTTAAGCAGTTCAAGGCGTGCTTCCAACAAATGGTCTACACGTTTGGCGTTTTTAAGGGCTCTTGTTACTGCCGCACGGTCACGGTATAGGATTTCTATTTGCTTGCGAATTTGAATACATTGTCCTTGAATCCCAAGATAACAATTTTCTGTGTTTTCAAGTTTCGCCCTAAAAGTATGCATTTCTTCCGAGAGTTTTTTTGTTTCTTTGTTTAATTTAGTGATGTGCTCGATGCGTTTGTTAATTTTTTTCGTAAGCGGATATTCTTCTGTTGTTTGCGGGGACTCGATACTTTGCATGACATCTGCTGTTCTTTTGTAGAGGGCATCGGTGGTTCGACTTGCGCTTGCTGCGTTTGCCTGTGCATCACAAGCCGTCAATAAAACCACGCCAGTTATCATTAGTGCAATTGCGAAAATTGGAATTATTTTTTTCATTGTTTCCTCCGTGGTTCTATATTGTTTATTTGGGCAATAAATTATGCGTGGCTGCTAAGAAAAAAAATAAAAACATTGACGACCTCCCAATCGAAGAACGAAACGAAAAGTACGCACAATATGTTTCAAACATAAGCCCGAGAACAAAACCTTGGTGGTCGCTTTTGATTGCCTTCACCGTGGGCGGGATTATTTGCATGATTGGGCAGGGGCTTTATATGCTGTTCGCTCTAATCCCAGGCTATGACCCAAACAGTATCGGCTCTTTGGTGGCGTCGACTTTGATACTCGTGGCTGCAATAGCCACAGGTTTTGGCATATATGACAAGTTCGGAACTTGGGCAGGTGCAGGGGCACTGGTGCCAATTACAGGTTTTTCAAACGGTGTCACGGCTCCTGCAATCGAACACCGCAAAGAGGGCATAGTATTTGGTACTTGCGCAAACATGTTCAAAATTGCGGGTCCTGTAATCGTTTTTGGTTTGGCACTTTCGATGCTCGTGGGATTAATTTATTGGATACTTTTGCTATCGGGGGTCACATGGTAGTCCATTTTTAGGGTCTTTCAGACGGAAAACCACATATTTCGCACTATTTTTGGTTTTCTTCAGTACCGCTTTCAGAACTAATAGCCGTACTATTACCGCTTCAGTAATGATTTCCTTTGTTTTATGCTTGTACCTGCGGTGCGTTTTCTCCTTCTTGTGCCTGACCCAACTCTGAGCCAAAAAATTTTTTTGCATGTTTAACGGTTGTGTGCTTGACAAGTAGGTTTTACTGGCATATACTCTAGGCTGGAGTAGTTGGTGTTTATGATGATACCATCTTCTCAAAATGCGATTTTATGAATGAAAATGGAACGACTCCGGGAATTGATTTTCAAGCGGACGCAAACGCTCGGAATTGTTTTACTGGAGAAGAATATCAAATTTTTAAGAAGTGGAAAAATGAGTGGTACATAACCAGAGCAGGACGAGTTGGTAAGGGTAAAAGTGAATATAATTACTTTTTGATTAGACCGATTCAAGAATATGAAGATGCTTTTGGTATTTTTAAAGAATTAATAGTCTTGTTTAGTTCGTATGAAGATTCCTTTGATGCACGTACTTTAGATGCTGTGGATTTAATTATTGAAGAGTGTTCTGCGAACAGGATTGAAAAAATATGTTGTGCCATAATAAGCAAGTACAGTGGCATTAAAGATGCGATAAGACTTTATAATAATAACGAAGAAGCTAGAATATACATCCCATTCTCATACGATGAATTTTCAGAACAGAAATTTGGTACTGATTTGATAAATAAACGGCTCCGAGAGAATTTATACCAACGTGACTTGTTTAACATATCCAATCCATTAAAGGAAGATCGTTATTTTTTCGGTCGCTCTGAAATTATGATGGAGATTATAAAAGCACATAAAGCGTTTTCAAACTTCGGGCTATTCGGATTGCGAAAGTCAGGTAAAACTTCAGTCATGTTTAATGTGCTTCGTAGACTTCATGTTGATGATGTTATGGGCGCTTATATTGATTGCCAAAACACAGATTTCCATGGAAACCGGTGGTTTGATGCACTGAAATTAGTAATTCGAGAGTTGGTAAATACTAATACAATAGACTTGAAATGCGAAACTGAGTTCACCGAGAAAAACGCTACAAGTCTATTTGAAGAATATATCAGAAAAATTAATAAAATAACTTGTAAAAGTATAATATTATTTTTCGATGAAATTGAGAATATTGCCTTTGAAAAATCACCATCGCAACACTGGGCAAATGGATTGGATTTTGTTTTGTTCTGGCAATGTATAAGGCACGTAAGTCAAAAAACTGTAAAAATCTTTTCCTTTTGCATTCTTGGGACTAACCCAAAATGTGTAGAAGCTTCTCAAATCTTAGGCAAAGATAATCCAATTTACAATATCTTTAAGCCACGTTATATAGCTGGGCTTGATATAAACAAAACAAAGGAAATGGTTCAAACTCTTGGAAGAGTTATGGGTATGACTTTTGAAGATGACGTTTGTATTACTATGTTTAGAGATTACGGTGGACATCCGTTCTTAATACGTAGGCTCTGTAGTATGATTTCTTCTCATAATACATCGCGCCCAATCATTATCGACAGGCGGAAGTACTCCGAAATCAAAGATAAATTTGACAAAGAAAATAATTATTTTGAAATGATTCTTGGTGTGCTTAAGCAATTTTATGATATTGAGTACGATTTGCTATTAAGTCTTGCGAATGGTGACGAACAATTATTCGAAGAATATGCAAGCGATAATTACGACTTTGTGAAGCATCTAATTGGTTATGGTATCGTGCGTGAAATTAACGGCAAATATGATTTTCAAATTGATTCAATTAAGAATTATCTGATTCGAACGAATAAAACAATATCTAAACATTTAAAAGTGGGAGAAAAATGGAAAGCTATTTGTGGTCGACGAAATATTATTGAAACTCAACTAAGAGATTTGAACAAGATAATAATTAGGGCAAGTATGGACAGTGAAGCTGAAGCAAAAGATTATGTGTTATCG
>WQSK01000089.1 GCA_009787915.1 Bacillota bacterium | reverse complement strand
GTCATCCTGTGACAGACAAAGAGGTTCCGCAAATCACGGCGATGTGCGGAACCTCTTTGTCTGTCACAGGATGACCTGAGAGGTAACTTTCCTGCTTTTTCAAAATCTTTGCTGAAGGTGAAAGTGTGTTAAAGTTCATGTCTTTAGTATAACACCAACGTGTTTAAAATACCAAACAAAAAACCCCTATTTCGGCAACATTTTTAATATAGGGTCAAGGGCTTTTTCTATGGCAGCAGGTTCCGCTGTATCCAATACCTTTTTCAATTTTTTAAGTATAGGTGCAATAGGAGGAGTTTTCAACATCATGTCTATTGGCTTTCTAACAAGTTTTCCGCGGTTGATAGGCTCTACAAACGGCGGAACAGGAATAGGTTTTAACCATATTGCCCCAGAACTGACTGGCGTTAATCCAAACCCCATAAATCCTCTGTCAGGGGTCCAAGAGTCAACAGTTACGATGATAAATTGAACCATTTTTTCCAAAATATCGGGCTTGGCAATTGCAATAACTTTTATAATAGGACCCGCATAAGGAATGGCTTGGCATAATTTGGCGATGGCTTTGGTGATTTTAATTTTTGCCTTATGCGGCATTTTTGGGTGTGTCCAAACAGTTTTTAAAAGTCTAATACCTTGCCCACCACCACCGCCGCCTTGATTACCGCCTTTTTTGACACCTTTGCCCTTGCCTCCCTGTGCTTTGCCCTCGCTCTTACCCTTGCCTTCACCTTTGTCGAATTGAGATTTCCATTGTCCATTTTCGTCTTGAACCATAGGGCGTGAACTATTCTCGCCACCAGTCATGTTTTTGATATAGTCTTCTTCACCAGTGTATTCGTTTGTTTTCGCAGCCGCATTTGGGTCGTCCCCTTGAAACTCGTTGTCAATGGCAAGACTTCCTGGGGCGTCGTCCTCGTCGTCACCGTATTTTAAACCGCCCTCTTTCTTCTCGCCTTCTTCATCTTCGGGTTTTTCCCCCGACACTTCTTGTTCTGGCAGTTCTTCGGCGCCACCAGCATCATCTTCTTCCTGAGATTCTTCATAGGCTTCACGTTCGGCTTGGGCTTGTTCCGCTTTTCGTTGGTTTTCCTCTTGGGTTTCGGCCATTGCTTGCCGCATTTGTTCGTCTTTTTCTTCTTGACTCTCTGCCACAACAAAACCCTCCCCCAATAAGTATCGTAGAATAATTATAACCGCTGTTGTGAAAGTAGTCTAATTAATTTTATTCAAAAAATCTTTACCGCCTCTGGTGTTGACGCTTGCTTCGAGAGCATACACGCTTGAACGAACATAGCACACGGCTCCTCGGAAGTTGTCTTGCTGTACAAATGCGATGACGCTTAGTGCTGCTGTATTCCTACTCTGACACGGTTCACATCCTGCACCTTACGCAAGGACCTCCGATTCAACACCGCGAAACGATGCCGACCAAGAATCTATGATCTCCCTCTGGCAAGTGCTCGACCCACGTATAGCACCGTGGTTACAAGAGGTCGCTACTCCCCCGCCTAGTCAACACCTTTATTATACACAAAAAGATTGTGAAATTCAACCCTTTTGTTGCTATACTTGTTCAATGCAAAAGATTAGGGACTACTTTTCTTCGTGGACTTTGTTTGAAAAAATCTTGACCGTGGTGTCAATTGTTATCCTTATCACAGTTTCAATTGTTTTCAGGAGTTGGTGGGTCGAAACCTTGGTTGCGGTTGTGTCGATTGCGTATTACATTCTGTACGCAAAGGGCAAGGTCGAGTCCAACATACTAGGCATTATCGCGATGGGTTTGTATGCGTGGGTCGCGTGGACGTACGCGTACTATGGCGAGGTTATCCAAGCCTTCGCAATCGAAATACCGATGTTGGTTTTTGCACTTGTTTTTTGGTCAAGGAACAAAAATAACAGAAAGTGTGAACGCTTTGGTCGCGTCATTAAATTACAAAAAGTCAAACTACCCGAGGTCGCAATATTACTTCTTGTAACAACCGCGTTGGGGGTTGGGATATATTTTGGTCTACGCACCCTTGGCACCGCGTTTTTAATTGTATCTACTATTTCAATTTGCGTTTCTATTGTTGCGAATTACCTAAGCGTTCGCCGAAGTGTCCTAAACTGGTATGGGTGGCTTGCAAACGATTTGGTTCAAATGATACTTTGGTCTTATATGGTTTACACACAGGGCCTTGGGACTCTGCCGATTTTGATAAGCATTGTCGTGATGCACATTATTAATATTTATGGGTTTGTGAATTGGTTGAGGCTTGCAAAACGTCAGAATGTTTGTTACAATAATAGCGATGAATAATAAGCATAAGTTTTACTACAAGTGGGAAAAACAAAGCCATGCGGGTTGCCCAAGCGACATGGATACGTCGCTTGGACATATCGAAGGTGAAAAAGATTTTTGGTTTACATGGGATATGGTTCCTATGTACATAAAGTACACGCAAAAACTCGGTAACCTTGAACGGGAATATACCATTATTCAAGGCACGGAAATGTTCCCAGAGGACATTGCAAAATATTGGAAAAATTTCGAGTGGCGAAGAATGTATAACTTTGCAATTGACGATTTTGGTGGGATGACAGATGGTTGTATTAAATTATTGGTTAAGAAAGATGTAGAGGCAGGCAAAAAATTTGTGTTCCCATCACGGGATGGATATCCAAACCTTGGGGGTAGGTTACAGATAGGAACAACACCCGCGTCAGAAGAAAAGAAATATTTCCTTATCCCCGTCCAAGGTGATGCTATTGTTGTTAAAACCCAAGAAGAATTTTTGCTTGCCCACGACGAACTGGTAGAGCGCATTAAAGTTGGCGAGTTGGAACTTTTGGAAAAACAAAACGCAATTCTTGAGCGCAAAAAATTACGAGAAGAAGAACCGTTTGTTAAAGGACCGCTTCAGTTTGCGCTTGAAAAATTTCAAAAATCGACTTCAACAAGTTTGTGACCCAGCAAGTCGCAACTGGTTAAATAATAGGTCACACCATTTTTTTTGGTCACAAATTCGCCCTGACCGCGTTGTTTTCCATGCAAGTGTCCATACACGCACGCGACAACGCCGTACTTTTCGCAAAGGTCGGTAAAAGCACTCTGGTCAACCGTAGCATTAAACGGCGGATAGTGCAAAATCGCGATAATCTTAACCTCGGTGTCGTTACCTTTTTTTGCAACGGCGTCTTTTAACGCAAGTTCAAAACGAATGACCTCGCGATTAAGTATTTTTTTGTCCTCAGCCGTTGGGTTCCCGCGACGCTCTGGCACACGCCAGCCTCTTGTACCTGCAAAAATAATGTTGCCAATTTGCACCGCACCCGCCTGAATAGCATGAACCCCATCACCCAGGGCTTCGTTGGCCTTTGTGACGGTGCTCCACCAATAGTCGTGATTTCCGCGCACAACAATTTTTGTCCCGTTAAGTTTTCGGATAAATTCAAAATCTTTTTCCGCCTCTGACACGCGCATAGCCCAACTGATATCCCCCGCGATAATCCCGACGTCGTCCGCACCAACACGCGCGTTCCAATCCTGCATAATGCGTTCTTCGTAATTGTCCCATTGCTCGCCGAACAAATTCATTGGTTTATTGACACCAAAAGACAGGTGCAAATCCGAAATTGCAAAGACCTTCACCCTCTACCCCCTTTGGGTTTCCTATCAAAATCAAACTGTTCCCAAGGTTCCAACTCTGGCGGGTTTACAACAAAGCGCATGACTTCCTCGGTCGTTGGGTGAACAAAACAAAGTTCGTGCGCCCACAGTGCAATACGCGGGGCTTCCCCCTTTTGGAAAGGGGGTGTCCGCAGGACGGGGGTTTTTAGGTCTGTGCGCTGGTACTTTACATCGCCCCAAATCGGTGCACCTATTCCCGATAATTGAACACGAATTTGGTGAGTCCGCCCCGTAACAAGTTCAACGGAAACAAGACATTTATCCACGTTTTTTTTAACAATTTGGTATTTAAGTTCCGCACGTTTTGCCCCCTCGGTTGCCATAGGTACAACTTCAACACGTTTGCGTGCCTCGGATTTTAATAGATG
>WQSK01000088.1 GCA_009787915.1 Bacillota bacterium | reverse complement strand
CGGTAATTTCAGCATTGTGGGGTGCGGTGAACAAAATTCCTTGTTTTGCAAACGGACTTAGTTGGCTTAACCTGTCGTCAATTTGAATATCACAAGCAAGGCACTTTTTATTCGGCACAAACATGACTTTGTCTGGGGTCATAAAAGGAAAGTTATGTCTAATTAATGCCAATTTGTCGCCGCAAAACTTACCGCTTTCCCATGCAACTTCGGGCGTGATGTAATCGGAGCAAATGCTCATGTCATATTTATCGTTTAATCTTTTTAAGATTTCGATTTCTCTTGGTGTAGGGATAATTTTTGCATCTTTATAAAAATCTACCTTCAAAAGGTATTCAAGGAACATTAGTTTTAGATGTGTGGGTACGAGGTCTTGGGCACGAAAACCTTTAATATCTTCAAGTGTATGGTTTGTACCCAAAAACTCGTTCACACGGATGAGCATTGCTTTTTCAACAAGCACCTCGTCAAGGTCAACGATTAAAGTTTTTTTCATAATGTCTTGACAATACCATGTAAATTGTGTAAAGTCAATATCATGAAAGAGAAAATTCATCCAAATTACCACCCAGCCGATTTTGTGTGCGCATGTGGCGCAAGAATTAAAAATGCAACGACCAAACAGGGCGATGAAGTCAAGTTAGATATTTGCAGTGCTTGCCACCCATTTTTCACAGGCAAACAAAAAATTGTCGACACAGCAGGTCGCGTTGAAAAATTCAACAAACGCTATAAAAAATAAGCCGCTTGCTTACAAGTGTGGTGTCGCTTGGTTTTCCGAGCGGCCTTTTTTTGTGAATAAAAACGTTTTGATACCGCGTTTCGACACCGAGGTTTTGGTTGAAACCGTTATTTTAAACGCACCTCAAAAAGCGAAAGTATTGGACCTCTGCACAGGGTCGGGGTGCATTGCGGTTATCCTTGGCCTGCATGATTTCATTGTCACCGCATCGGATATATCACGTAAGGCACTTAAGGTCGCAAAAAAAAATGCCAACTTAAACGACGTTAAAGTTGACTTTATGAAAAGTGACTTGTTCGCAAAAATCAATGAAAAATTCGACGTCATTGTTTCCAACCCACCATATATCAAAACCGAAGAAATTGGGGCTTTTGACAAAACAACTTTGCACGAACCGCGAATTGCCCTTGACGGCGGGGGGGACGGTTTTAATTTTTACTGGCGGATTTGTAACCAGGCACCACGTCATTTAAATGACGGCGGAATGTTGTTTGTAGAGATTTGCCACAAGTTCGCGGACGACATTGTCAACCTGTTCAAGGCTAATGATTTTGTAGATGTGTCCGTTGTAAAAGACAAACAAGGTCTTGCACGCGTTGTGTATGGTCGATTGCGGAGGTGTAATATAAAATGAACGAGTTTTCAAAAATTGCCCAAAGTATAGAGCAACAACTTGCAACAATCGACGCGGAATTATCATCAGGAAAACCAGATGTTGATTTTGTTGCGCTTGGTAAAGAACACAAAAGATTATCAGATATCTTGGGCAAATATGGCGAGTATCGCACCATGATTGACGACCTCTCTGTGGCCAAGTCATTAAACATGAATGACGAGATTTTGGCTCTGGAAGCAAATATTGACGTTACACGGGGTGTGCTTGGTGCTCTTTTGCGGCCGCGCGACCCAAAAGACGACGCAAACGTAATAATGGAAATAAGGCCAGCGGCGGGCGGTGACGAGGCGGCTTTGTTTGCGGGGTCGTTGTTCAAGATGTATTCGGGTTATGCTACAAAGTGTGGTTTCACAATCGAGATTATCGACATATCTGAAAACGACATTGGTGGAATCAAGGAAGTTAACTTTATGGTCAATGGACACGGGGCGTTTGAAAAGTTCAAATACGAGTCAGGTGTTCATAGGGTCCAGCGCGTACCAGACACAGAGTCACAAGGGAGGATACACACGAGTACTTGCACCGTGGCTGTGCTTCCTGAGGCGGTGACGATTGATTTTAAAATTGATGAAAAAGACCTCAGGGTTGATGTCTACCGCTCAAGCGGTGCGGGCGGACAGCACGTTAATAAAACCGAGTCGGCTGTGCGCATTACGCATTTACCGACGAACACGGTTGTTACTTGCCAAGACGGTAGGTCGCAAATTAAAAATCGCGAAACCGCAATGCGGGTTTTACAATCGAAACTTGTTGAGCATTTTCAATCCGAGGAAGATAAAAAATATGCAACAGAGCGAAAGTCCCAAGTTGGCTCGGGGGATAGGTCGGAGAGAATCAGGACATACAACTTTCCGCAAGACCGTGTGACCGACCACCGTGTTGGGGCGACCGTGCATAATTTACCTGTGTTTATGACGGGGGAGATTTCCGAACTTTTGGATATTGTAAGCCAAAAATTAAACAGCAATTAGGATGTTGATTTTGGGATTTGTATGCGTTGACGGCGTATTCTTATGTGTCGAATGATGACTATGATTGCAACAACGACGGAAGCGCAGAGTGCGATAATCGCGATGATTTGCCAAGCGGTTACACGGTTGAGTTCGATGAATTCGGTTTCTACCCAACCAACGTGCATGCGGTCAAATGCGAAATAACGTATCTGTGTGAACCTTTGTGTTCTGTCAAGGCGGCCAAGAATTTCGATTCGTTCGCGACTTTCTAAAATATCTTCAAATCGGATTTCGCCGCCAGAGTCATAGAATATGGATAGACCGCCGTATTCGTTAATCATGCTTTGCGGTAAAACGCGGACACGGCCGTTGGTTGTGAAAGCCCGACGCGACGGGGTCAGGTGTGCATCCTGGACAAGGTTTGTGTCTACGAAACCGACGAAGGCACCGTTAGCCATTGGGCTGGCAGGATTGCCGTGGTTTATGCGGACTTCGTAAAACGTGATACCGCCGACGGCAATCGTGATTCTTCGGTTAATTCTAAGACCTGGACCTGGGGCATAGCCCTCGATAGCAAAGTTTCGGGTCAACCTCCCAATAACAAAACTTTGGTCTTGGATAGGCAACGAATATATCAAAGTGTTGTTCATAAGGACTCTGCCAGAAAAACCTACAAATTGGTTGTTGCCGTCGTACGGACTGTTTTCAGGTAGATAGCCAAGGTTGCGGGTTGCAAAGTCGATTGCTATTAATCGGTTGCGGTTTACATAGAAAGCCTGATTGCGATAAAGCACCAATGCGTAGTTAAAAGAAATATTTGGTCGGGCAGGGATAAGATTGCTGGTACCTGGTTCGTATAACATTGCGTTGTAGGCGAGGACTTTGACGTGTGTTCTGGCTGGTGCAATTTGCAGTGGACCAATAGAGTTTGGAAATTGATATAGCAAAGTGCCTGCTTGGATATCCATGAAAAGACGCTCTGAGTAAGCAGGGTGGGTGTCACCAAGTCCGTGGGCTACGCGGATGTTGCGCCAGTTGCGGTGCTCGAAATCTGATGGGTTGAAATATGGATTATCAATATCGCCAAGTTGCGTATGGCGAATTTCATGGCGGGTAACAGGGTCATGATATGGAACATAAAATACACGACCATTCATACGGTCAATTGACCAACGGCCTTCTATTGCAAGATTCGCAGGCGAAGGTGTCAGAACCTCGGCAGGAGGTGGAATTTGGTTCATTAAAGAGTCATGAAAATCAAGGCGTCTTGGAACACTGGTTCTAGGAACCAGTCGCTGGAAAAACGGTCTTATGCGTCCATTATAATGAATAAGTTCAAAATGGAGTGCGGGACTGTCTAATGGTGCTGCGGGCAAAAGATATACATTTCGGAAATGGTCACTGTAAATAGACGTTACTGTCCCTACGTGTATTTCTTGGGGGATTCCGAAAAAGAGCATGTTTTGTTGGTTCAAAGTTACTTGATTGTTGCTGGTGTTTATATTTACAAGTGAAATACCTGTTAGGTCAGACACAATTAATAATTCGCTGTTGAACACGTGTATTGTTTGGATGTGGAAATGATAGCCAAAATACTCGTGAGTTCGCTCTGTTGTATTGCCTGTACGAACATATCTATTGAGTCTATTACGGTTGGCACTGCTTTCTTGTATATTACGCCAAATTGAAACGTATTGATTATTT
>WQSK01000087.1 GCA_009787915.1 Bacillota bacterium | reverse complement strand
AACTAGTTGAACATCGTGCAGAACTTGACGAGTTAAAAAAACTTGTGTTCAGGCTAAATGTTTTTCGGCAAGACCTACCATCTGGTGTTTTAATGACAGACTTGTACACAATGCTTGACGAGTTAAAATACCTCATGGGGTATCTTGATTGTATGCTTGAGTTTGATGTTAAACCGCTTTACAAATAAAGATGCTTGTGCTAGGTTTAAAACATGTCAATTGATAGTTATGGAGAAGAAATAAAGGCTGCGTGCGACACGTTTGAAAATGCCTTGGAACACGCGGTGAATTTTGTGCTTTCGCAATTTTCCGATATTCGCGCAGGTCGGGTAAGCCCGTCTTTGGTCGAGGGTATCACGGTCGAGTACTATGGTACGCCGACGCGTTTGAAAGATATCGCAACAATTACAAACGAGGATTCACGAACCCTTATAATAAACCCCTGGGATGTGTCTATTAGGCCCGAGGTCGGACGCGTGTTGATGGCTGCAAACGTTGGTGCGAACCCAATCGATAACGGTCAGAATATTAGGATGACGTTTCCTGCGCTTACCGAGGACAGAAGGAAAGAGTTGTGCAAACAAGTCCGCCAAATTGCCGAGGATGGTAGGGTGACTATGCGAAACGCGCGCCGTGATGTTATGCAAAAAACACAAAAAATTGCAAAAGAAACAAAGTTGTCCGAGGACGAGCAAAAAGGTCTTGAAACCGACATCCAAAAAATATTAAACGATTACATCGCGAACTTGGACAGTTTTTTAACAAAGAAAGAAACCGAAATTATGGCGGTTTGATACAGATACTTATGAAAAAAATTGATAAAAAAAAAGATATAGGTAATTTAAAACATATCGCCTTTATCATGGACGGAAATGGACGCTGGGCGAAAAAACGTGGTTTGCCAAGAAACGTGGGTCACAAGTTCGGCTATGAAAAAATGAAAGTGGTTTTAAAACGTTGCTGTGAACTAGGCGTTCCCGTGGTGTCGGTGTATGCGTTTAGCACCGAAAACTGGAACCGCTCGAAAGAAGAAGTCGACGCAATTTTTGGTATCGTGCGTGACAACCTTGTAGCGGACACCCCGTTGTTTCAGGAATGGAATGTGAAAATTTCCACTATGGGGGATACATCAAAGTTCCCCAAAGATTTACAAGACGCGTTGTCTGATATTAAAAAAAGTACCGAGTCAAACACAGGTACAATTTTGAACCTGTGTATAAACTATGGCGGGCGCGCAGATGTTTGTTATGCAGTAAACCAAGTCCTTGCAAAAAAACTCGCCAAAGTCACCGAGGAGGAACTTGGCAAACACCTGTACGGGGCGAACCTCCCAGACCCAGATTTGATTGTGAGGACCAGCGGGGAACAACGCATGAGTAACTTCTTGATTTGGCAAGGCGCGTATGCCGAGTTGTTGTTTCTAAAACAAAATTGGCCATCGATGAGCCCGAAACTTGTTGACTCTTGCATAACCAAATTCAAAAAGCGCAACCGAAGGTTTGGGCGTGTCAAATAAAGTCTTATTTTGTCGAATTTCGTCGATTGTGGCGGTCGCATATTGATTCTTTGATTTTGTGGTGCTATTAATTAGGCACGAACGAAAGAGGGGGATTCATGAATTCGGAGGAACAAAAACTTAAAAAAGAGCAGGCGAAGAAACTGCTTGGTATCTTGCCACATATTGACGCGTATTGTGATGCTTTGTCTGGTGCGTGCGAAAAAATTGCGTTGAACAGTTACCGCCTATACGACCGCGACACCTACGATTTGATGCAACGTATAATCGACAAAGTATATCTTTCGCAACAACTATGCGAAATCAAAGTGTGTGCTATGGAGCAACTTGGGAAACTTGGGGTGAGTTCGGCGGCGGTCAAAATGTTTTTCGTCGAACACGCAAGTTATCAGGATATCGAGGAACAAGAAGGTATTTCCGAACGAACGCTTTGCAGGCGC
The DNA here is from genome assembly GCA_009787915.1 of Bacillota bacterium. GTDB lineage: Bacteria > Bacillota > Clostridia > Christensenellales > UBA1242 > WQSK01. The sequence goes on along the minus strand of WQSK01000087.1, from coordinate 2,166 downwards.
CTTGACCAGGGTATCACGAGTTTTGCGGATAGGATGCACAGGGTTGGGGTGACGAGGGCGGTGTTTGACAACCATGCACTGCACTTTGAGCACATGCAGGATATGTATAGGCGATAAGGCGCGGGAACCTTTTTTAGTCCTCTATACCCAACAGGTAACCTGCTGTACATCCAAAAAATTTTGCAAGCATTTTTATTGAGTCAATATTTGGTTGATTCACACCGCGTTCCCAAGCGCTTATCATCATTGGGTGTACGCCAAGTGCCTTTGCAAGTTTCACTTGGGATAACCCTTTTTCTTGTCGCAGTTCAAATAGCCTGTCTTTGAATTCGAGTTCCATAATAATTATCATTATAATGGAGTTCGCTTATTAAATTGTTGACATAAGGGAACTTCCTTAGTATAATTTGGTTATGGAAAAAATTTCAAAACAAAAACTAGTTGAACATCGCGCAGAACTTGATGAGTTAAAAAAACTTGTGTTTAGGCTAAATGTTTTTCGGCAAGACCTACCATCTGGTGTTTTTATGACTGACCTGTACACAATGCTTGACGAGTTAAAATATCTCATGGGGTATCTTGATTGTATGCTTGAGTTTGATGTTAAATTTTTGCCATTGGGTTGACAAGTATTACTTAACATGATATCATATATACATGTCGTTTATAACAGCGTTGGAGGTGCAAAAAAAAGATAACGAACGCATTAACGTGTTTGTTGATGGGCAGTTTTTGTGCGGACTTACCATAGATAGTGTTGTTAAAAACGGTTTGACAGTCGGAATGGAAGTTGACGATGTGTTCCTTGCCAGTTTAATCGGGCAGGGCGGCGAAAACGATATGTATAATAAAGCCCTTGTTTATATCGTCAGGATGCCACGCACCGAGATTGAAATTAGACGCTTTTTGTCCCGAAAAAAAGATTGCAGCCCCGAGATGATTGACCGAATTGTTGACCGATTAAAGACTACGGATTATATCAATGATGAGGCCTATGCCCGCATGTTTGTCGGTGCCAAACACGTCAAGGTTTCAAGTAGGGCTATTAAACAAAAGTTAAAGAGCCGCGGTATTAAAAGCGATATTGTTGAAACCGCGACTTCGGAAATTGGAGACCAGTCGGACCTTGCAAGGAGTGTTGCCGAAAAGTATATGCGCTTTCGCGAGTACGATGAAAAAAACATCCAACGCTTGTTCCGATATATGGTTTCTAAGGGATTCGAGTTTGACCTAACCGCCGAAATTGTGTCGGAGTACAAAAAAAAAAGTGAAACCGACACAAAACTAAAAGACCAGTATAACGAATGCCGTGGTGAATATCACAGAGCAGTTGAGAATCTTAAGCAAGCGAAGTTAGAGGCCAGGGAATCCAAGATACGATACAAGGAACTTTGTAAAAAAATTGTAAAGGAGTATGACGCATAATGGGAATTGGAATTGACATCATTGAAACAAGCCGTTTTGTCGGAATGGACAAAGAGAAAATGGCAAGAATGTTTTCTTCGCGCGAGATGGACTATATCGCTAGGAAAAACTATGCTCCTGAAACGCTGGCAGGTTTGTTTTCCGCAAAGGAGGCTTTTTTCAAGGCAATTGGAACGGGGATAAGCCAAAACACCATTATGGATGTCGAGGTTTTGCACCAATCTTCTGGTGCGCCGTATTATAATATTGGTTCCAAGGTTAGGGACGAGCACAAATATTTGTCGACCTCCAAAATTCAGTTGAGCATCTCAAATACAAAGGAGTTGTCGGTTTCTGTGTGTATTGTTATTCCGACAAGCATTGTGAATTTTTAATCCTCGGTGCCGACCATATAACCAACACTCACGTTGAAAAATTTTGCGAGCACAACAAGATTGTCGCTTGTGATGTCCGTTTTCCCAGTTTCCCAATAATTCAACGCGGTTTTGCCAAGTCCAGTGGCTTCGGCGAGTCGCACAAAGGATAAACCTTTTTCTTCTCGCAGTTCTTTTAATCTTTCGGCGAACATTCTCATGTGTAAATTATGCCCATTATATTGGGCGAAAGTATTGACATCCAGAAAACTGGATAGTAGTATGGTGTATGGACAAATTCACAAAACAAAAACTAGTTGAACATCGTGCAGAACTTGACGAGTTAAAAAAACTTGTGTTCAGGCTAAATGTTTTTCGGCAAGACCTA
>WQSK01000086.1 GCA_009787915.1 Bacillota bacterium | reverse complement strand
TGACATGGAGCCGCCTGTATGAGGTCTTTAACCGAATCAAAGGGGTCACACCGCCGATTCCTCCGAATCAACCAGGTGGCCCAACACCGCCGCCACCACCTCCTGTGCCACCAACACCGCCAACGCCTCCTGGTGGACTTGGTCCTGACAGATTGTGGGGAACAGTTCAAACCGCTGGTGGGAACCTAAATATGCGGAGCGGTCCCTCAACCGCGAGTCCCGTCATCCGTACGATTCCAAACGGTTCGGTTATCCAAGTTGTTGGCGAGTCCAATGGTTTTTACTTTGTCGTGTTTCAAGGTCAAACTGGTTGGGTTTCAAGCAACTTTGTCGGCATAACCCCACGCCAAGGAACCGTTGTTACCCAAGGTGGCGGTCTGAATTTGAGGAGCGGTCCATCAACCACGAGCCCCGTCATCCGCACAATTCCAAATGGTTCAACCGTGACAGTAACCGATATAGTGGGGAATTTTTATGCGGTAACATTTGCGGGTTCACAAGGTTTTGCAAGTCGTGACTTTATCCGTCTTGGCTAGTTAATCAGACATACTACTATATTTGGTATATTGTGTGTGTCATACTACACAATATGTGCAATTAAAAATCGCTTGGGGAAGTCCCAGGCGGTTTTTTAAAACCGAAGCCACTTAAATATCTATTTCGCCACGGAGGCTCGTAATCATTAACTGTTGAATCGCGGGGTAACTGTATTTGTTGGCGATAAGGAGCGACAATTTTGTAACCATAGATTCCATGCTCATGTCATGTGCGGGGATTGCGCCGAGTTCGCGCGCCATGACACCAGGTGTGTTCATGGCCATATTCGCGACACCGTCTGGGGCTTGGGTTGTGACGACGATAGGGATTTTGTTATCACGGAGATACACGAACGCAGGTCGAAGGCACTCGTCATTTGAGCCTTCTGGTAAAACATTTGGGTCGCCCGCGCCTGTGGCTCTCAAAATAAAGCCTTTAACGCCACTTTTTGCCATGTCAATGATTGTCTTGGCTTCAAGTCCAGGGAATTCGGTGAGCGACACTATACGCGCGTCAAAGTTGTTTCTAATATCAAGACCTTCTTTGATTTTTGACCGCGTGCCAAGATATTGCAAGTGCGTGTCAATGGCTGACCTATTGAAAACGATTTGGTTGCCGATATAACCAATGTCGGGGAGCCTGCCAAAAGTCTTGAACGCGTCATAGTCAAGTTCGGTTTTCTTTTTAACGCGTGTTCCCGTGATGATTTTGCTCCCAAAAACGACAAACACACCTACAAGGCGTTGCTCCTCGGTCAAAACCCGCAAGATGTTTTCAAGGTTAATAACCGAATCCGACCCAGGTACCGAGTACGAAATTTGCGCACCTGTAAAAGCAACAGGCTTGCCAAGGTTTCCAATCGCAAACGAAACCGCGGCGGCAGAGTAGCCAAGTGTGTTCGTCCCGTGCGTCACAATGAACGCGTCGTAATCGTCGTAGTTCTCGACAATAGCATTAACAATCTTCTGCCAGTCCTTTTTGTTTATGGTCGAACTATCTTTGTTTAAAATATTCTTGACATCGATTTTACCTATTCCGAATCGCTCTTGCAATCTGCTGAGAACCATTGCGAACGTGTCGCCTTTAAACGCGCGCTCGTCACTGTGCGTAACGCCAAGTTCGTCAAGCGTTTGGGAAATCGTACCGCCTGTCGATATTAATAGAATTTTGGTGTTTTCGTTCTTAAATTTTGCCATACTCAATTTTACCCCCCCCATAAAATTTTGTAAAGCGATTTTATATAGGATATGGTTCAAAAAAGTAACCACCCAATGGTCACATTTTGCATATTGACAAATATTAAAAAAGCCTGTAACATATAATAATATATCGAATGGTGGACTTTTCAAGGCTAGGGTTAGGGTTGCTTCAGTGTTCGTTATCATGTCGCGGGGTGGAGCAGTTCGGCAGCTCGTTGGGCTCATAACCCAAAGGTCGTAGGTTCAAATCCTGCCCCCGCTACCAAAAGGGTTCGTTTGAACTCTTTTTTGTTGTTTAGCGCAAATTCTTGGGTAGTACGTCACACAGACCACCATATATAGTATAGTGACCACACATACAACCACAGTAAAATTTTTCTCACTTGTTTTTGTTTGACCAAGCAAAATCTTTGTGCTAGTGTTTTTATATGGAAAACAAATACAAACTCGGGGAATCCGACACACGCCCTTGGGGCAAGTGGAAGGTCACAAAAATCGGTGAAGGCTTTATTGAAAAAGAAATAACCGTCAACCCTGGCGAGATTTTGTCGCTTCAACGCCACAACCACCGCGAAGAAGAATGGACAATCAAAAAGGGTAGCGGTCACATAACCCTTGAAGGTCGCCGTTATCCTGTTAAGGCTGGCGACGTTTTTCAAATCCCGCTTGGTGCTTGGCATAGAATCGAAAACTCTGGGAAAACGCTTTTGGTTTTTCACGAAACCCAACGCGGTGAAATCTTAGACGAAAACGATATTGAACGAAAAGACGACAAATACAACCGCCAAGAATCCTAATCATTTTTGTAACTTATGTCAACTGTGTCGTTGTCTTTGTCATAGACTACCAAAATAATGTTCTTTAACTCTTTTTTGTCCTGAATTTTTAACTTTTTCAAAAGCCATTTATCATCTTTCCCAAGGGTTCGCAAACTTGACCAAATAATAAACCCGTCGTCAACCAAATAGTATGGCAACTCTGGCGATTTCGGTTTTTCTTGTGTCTTTGGCATGATACTGAGCGACCCACTGTTTTCAAAAACCGCGTATTCGATTTTGCTTAGGTCAAAATAACCTTTTTCCCGCGCCTTTGCCATTACGTCGTTGATGTCCATTTTGCTTTTCTTAAGGGCCTTATAATTCACCTTGCCCTCGTAAATAACCATTAGGGGAGTGCCTTTTAAGAATTTTTTAATACGACGACCTTTGCGTTCGAGAAAAATTATCAACAAATTCACGGCAAAGAAAAAACTCATCGCCGTAAGATAATGATAAAAAGGGGAATTCCCAGAATCAATCGCCCACTCGGCGGCAATCGAACTGACCGCAATCCCAAGCATATAATCAATGACGTCGAGTTGCGCAATTTGTTTTTTGCCAAGCAACTTTGCCATCACAAAAAGATAGGCCGCCGCGGACGCCGAAAATACAAGAATCTTCACAATGTCAGGCATGAAACAAGTATGTGCAAAATTAATTTTTTGGTTTTGTGTCTGGCGCAAAAAATGGGTCGCTAGGCTTGTTGTTATTTGAATGCTTGTGCGTGAGTTTCGCCTTGCGGGCAACAGGTTTCAACCCGTCCTGCAATTTTTTCAACGTATCCAACCAAGCCTGCGCGTAATTGTCATCGCGGGTCAGTTTTATCGGTTTTCCAAAAACTACACGTGTGGGTTGGGTAAGTGAAACCTGCTCAATAAATATGGGGACAATCGGCACATCGGCGTTCATTTGAATCGTTTGCGGCATCTTGGAAATGCGTTCAAGGCTATTTTTATTGAAATCCGAAATCGTGCCCTGGCAAAAAACCAAAAAGTGCTTGCTCTCGGTATCGCTTGTGAAGTACTCGATTGAATCGCGCATGAGGTTCCGCAAACTCGCAACATTGGTTCGGTCAAGGCCATAAGTATGATAATGCATGTCTTTGAAAACTTTTAATTTTTCGTTCTCGTCCCATTCTTGTTTTATAACAATAAGGATTTTCGGATGCAAAAGCCCCAAAACCAGCGCATCGATGTCGCTCACATGGTTCGGAGCCAAAATAAACCGCCCGTTTTCAAGGTCAGGCATGTTTACAAGTTCAATATTGAACAATTTATAAAGTCCTGTTTTAAAGTCCGACTTTTTCATGGGGTCAAGACCCATTTCTTTGATTGTACCAAACAACGCCTTGAACATTTGCAGGGCGCTCTCGCCGTTGAAAGAGTACGTGCCATCTGTGGCTTGAATTATTTGTTCAAGCAGTTTGCGGTTTTCCATAACACAAGTATAATAAACTTGTTGCAGTAATGTAAAGTACTTTGGTATAGTCTTTGAGAGAGAGGTGTTATGACAGGACAGGACAGGACAGGACAGGACAGGACAGGACAGGACAGGACAGGACAGGACAGGACAGGACAGGACAGGACAGGACAGGACAG
>WQSK01000085.1 GCA_009787915.1 Bacillota bacterium | reverse complement strand
ACGGTCACGAACGATATTAACGGCTTTACGGCGGGAAGGACTCCAGCGGAGTTTGCAGGTCGGCTTTTGGATATTATGTCTGACAAAAAAAAGTTGAAAGAAATCGGCGAGAACGCGCATAGGGACCTTTATATTACTTGGCCGCAAGTGACGAAAAAAGTTTTGACACAATACAAAGTTATGCTACAGTCAAAAAATGACAATGCGTGACGTTGCCCTAGATTTTTTTGATTTTTGCAGTTTCCCGAGGACTTTGGTCGGGCGCGCGTATTTGCTGGATATTTTGTTAAGCATCAAGGATGCCCAAAATGTTGAAACCAGCAAGATTTTGTATCTTGACGTACAAAAAAGATATAACACTACCCCGCAATGTATCGAGAAAAGTTTACAGACCGTGATTGACAAAACATGGTGCAACGAAAACCTGGCAACGGCGTTTTGCGAGCGACCGACTTCGCGCGAATTTATCGTGGTTTTGAAACACCGTGTGGACTCGCACGTGCCATGCCGCTCGGTATGCGACCTGTTGTTTAATTAATCAATTTTTTTACTGTCCTGTAAATGGGCAAACATTTCTTTTAGCATACCGCTTGTGTCCTTTTTCATGTCTTTTAAGCAATAGTCCATTTGCGCTACATTGGAAAACGCGGTCAAATAATCATCCCCGAGCCGTTTTGACGCCAACAACAATTCACCCATCTCTTTGAATTGTTTCATAGAGTAAAAAGACTGTTCCGAACTAAAGTCCATTTTTGGCGACAAGGCATTATGCGAAAATTTTGTACCGCGATTTTGGCGTAACATTTCCATGACCTCTTCTTCATAGAACAATTTGTTTCCAGGCTCCAAGGCGTCATTGTGCATATCTTTGGTTGCTAACAAATAACTTAACACAAAATCATCAACGAAGTTTTTCTTTTTTAAAGAAATATCAGGGGTTTTCTGTGTCGCGTAATCGCCCTTTTCAATGCCTGCATCAATGAATTCTTGTGGTACGTATTCCAGCAAACTTTTAAGCGCAGGAATCTTTGGTGAAACTGGTTTTTCCAAAAGGCGCGATTTTACAGAGTCGTTTTCTTTGGGCTTCATAAAGTCCTCGTTTGAAACCCCAGCATCAAGCGCATCATCCCATTCCTTGATTTGATCGGCATGCGTTTTGTCATAGTCTGCCCTTGCTTTGGGGTCGCTTAAAAAATTAAACGCGGTTTCAATTACGCGGAATCTTCTTGTTTGCCTATCGATTGTTTCTTTGTCCGAGTTCATAAACATATCGGGGTGATGTTTTTTCATCATCGCACGAAAAGCGGTTTTCATCTCGGGTTGGGTCGCCTTGGAATTTATACCAAGAACTGTGTAATAAGTAAATTTTGCCATAAACAAGTTTACCCCCCCACAAAAATTTGTCAACTTTTTATGACTCTATTCCGTGTTTTTCATCGACCTCGGGGATATAATCAACGGGTTCGGATTTTTTAAGCAGTGCTACCGTGCCCCATTTGTTGGGTTTGCTGAACACCGCGGGTTTTTCGTACCAGGTTCCGATGACCGAAACTGTGCCGTGTTCGTTTGGTTCTGAAAATTTATATCGTTTTGTATACATTTATTTTTCTCCTTTTTATTTTTGATTAAGACCTTTTAAAATACAAAAAAACCTGCCTCCTGAAATTTCGGATTGTTCGGCAGGTTTGATGTTTTAATGTCTTTATATCAAGGTCAAAACGCCCGCGAACAACCCGTTCGTAGGACTAGGAGGAGCGCAACAGTAAAGGTCTTAACCATGTGTGTATGGTAACGCGGTTTTTTGGTTTTGTCAAGTTTTTGCTGCTTTTTTTACGATGTTGATTAGTTCTTTGTCGCTGTCGGTTAAGCTTGGGTCTTTTTTGCGCTTGATATATACTATCAATATTACCAAGCCAACAATCCCTAACACTCCAAGTACCGCAAAAGTGATTATCAATGCATTTCTGTTTTGGTCGAACCAAGACGGAGTTGCCTCTGCAACAATTGGGTCCCAATGCGCGGTGATTGTGATATCACCAGGAACGGTGAATGTTGAGAGGTTCACCTGGGTGTCGCCGTGCATCCAGCGAACTGTATAGCCTTCCCTTACCCAATTCGGTGGCAAGACCAACCAAGCGTTTTGAAATAAAATTTCGCGAACTACATTTGCGTGTGTGCCGCTTTGGTCAATAAAAGTCACGGTTCGTACAACTGGCGGAGGAGGTACTTGGACGCTAGGCTCGGTCCATTGTGCAACAAGTGTCATCCCTGCGGTTATCGGTGTGCTAAAGTTCCAAATTTGGTCGTGGGCGCTGTGACCTGGTGCATACACCCTCCAGCCTGCAAACTCCAAAGTCGGATGCGTAGGGGTTGGCGGAACAATTGTTGTTCCGTACAAAGCGTGTGTTGGAAGGTCGCCTGTAAACTCTCCGCCATTGAGGTTCCATGAAATAAGTGGCGGCGAGGTCGTTGTCCAGGTCGCAACCAAAATCACGCTGGCGGTAACATTGTTTGCGAAATTGAAATACGTTGTTGTGCCGTATATCCTCCAACCTGCGAACTGGTGATACGGGCGGGTTGGGTTTGCTGGTTCTGTAATTTGTGTGTTATAAGCAACATGGTTCGCGGGCGCATCTCCAGCCCATGAACCGTTGTTAAGGCGCCACTCTACCGACGGCAAACCTGTCAGATTCCACATAGCCACCAAAGTCATACTTTCCGTGATTACGGTGGATGAATCTAATAGATTGTCCGTGCCTTGGATTCTCCACCCTTCAAATTGGTGATACGGGCGTGTTGGAATTGGAACCGTTCCGAATTGTTGGTTGTATGTTGCGTAGTTTGGGAGGCTCGGGTGCGAGCCGCCGTTTAGTTGCCATGTGAGGACGGGTGAACCCTCTTGAACCCACTGGGCGGTCAAAGTCATTGTTCGCCATATTGGGGTTGTGAAATCAAAAATAGTTCCGTCTAGCGCAGTACCCGTGCCAGAAACTTGCCAACCCGCAAAATCGTGGTATGAGCGGTTAGGCTCGGGCCTCGTAATCGTTGTGCCGTAAACTGCGTGCGTTGGCGGCGCTGGCAAGAGCGTACCTCCCCCAAGATTCCAAGTTAATTGTGGCGCGTCCGCCGAGTTTGTTGCGGGAACCCATTGGGCAACCAAGTGCATTGTACTTGTTATCGGGGTTGTGAAATCGAATATCTGCCCATATTGTGGGTGGCCTACGGTTGATACCCTCCACCCCATGAAGTTATGATATTGGCGCGTTGGGTTTGGTCGGGCTATTACTGTGTTGTAAATTGCGTACGTCGGTGGGGTTATTGGGAATGTTGCCCCTGTGATATTTGTATCCCATGTTAATTGCGGACTGCAAATGTTACAACCGACGTCGTAACAATGGGTGCAATCGGGTGGGTTGCACACGAAACATCCCTCGTCGTTGCAATGCGTGCAATCGGGGGCATTATCTATTGCATATTGCAATGCGGATGCTGACAGATACAAGGCGGGACGGATAAAATTGTCAGAAAAACTAGCAACCCCACCTCGAAAATGGAAACCCCCATTCAAGTCTACTACCCATAGATTATCAATCCCTACACCTCCATGCGAGCGGGTAGTGATTAGACTTACACTTAATCTTTCACTATTTGACGTAAAACCCCAAAGCCCAGCTTCGGTAGCAGAACCACCTATTTCACCAATGTCTGGATTGATACTTCCTCTGTCACCATACCTGTTCCCTCCCGATGGCAACCAAATTCTGTCATAAGCGATATTATATGCTGTTTCGCCTTTAGGAAGGACGATATTATTGATTTTAGGCATTGTAGTCTGCAGACTTGTAAAATCCGAAAGAAGATTTTGCCTTAGAAGTGAATAGTAATAACGATGAGTATTTATTCTTGGCCATTGTAGCCTTAATGCAGGCCAAGTTTCTGGACTCATAAACATCGAACTTCTATACGCCTGCACAGCCCACATTGCAATACGGTCACCACCAGTCCACGTAAATCGAAAATTAAGCCGTGACAGTGACAGCACGTGCGCGGCGTTATCCCCCGTTGTGTGGACATCGGGGAAAAGTCGAAATAAGGTAGAACGGTCACCGTCCGCGGATGCATTCAAAATTAATTGCGCGGTTTGCGTGTTTATTGACCCGTCGAGGTTAAACAATGGTGCGGTCACAAAAGTCGGGCCGTCGGTGGCGCGCACAGTGTGTGTTATCGCAAGCGACCCAAACACAATGCCAAGTGAAAGACAAGCC
>WQSK01000084.1 GCA_009787915.1 Bacillota bacterium | reverse complement strand
AATCCAAAAAGTGCAACAACGCCATGCTGTCCTCGCCACCGCTGACGCCAACGCCGACTTTATCGCCCTTTTCGATAAGGCGGTTTTCAATAACGAAATCAACAACAGAGTCAAGATTTTCTAATACCATGGGTTTCTCCTTTGTCTATATACATTTATACACACACTATAACACACTTATTGACAAAAAGCAATATCTATGTTACATTAAGTTTATGAGAGCACTTGAAAATATCATTAAAACGGAATTTGGGAACAACCCATATTTTGCAACGGAGTACGCAGAGATTGCACATTTTGAAATGGCATCACAAAGAAATGATGATTACGAGCAGGCGGTTTCCGCGGAGATAGAAATATATCGTGGAAAACTTGAAAGAATCATGGCGATTGTGGAAAATGGTAACGGCGAATTGTTTTTGGAATTTGCAAGGCGAAAGGGCAATGTATACTGGTCACCCGAAAACCAAAAAATGTTCCGCGCTGCTTGGGCGCGATATAACCACCATCATATCGTAGAAACCGAAGACGAAAGAATGGAAATTATATACAGGGCTTTAGAGGACTTCTTTCCACAAAAATACAAGGCAGGTTATTTCGATATGTCCGAAAGTGACCAAAAAAATTACGAAGAAAACATCCTGCAGTGGGATGTGTTGCTTGAAAAATTAGAAAAACAATTTCAAGAACTCAATATTAAAAAAGATAGAATCCTTAAGTCCGTGCCGCGTGAACTTGTCGATAAGGAAGCAAATAAGGTCGAGTCCGATATAAATTTTACCTACGAAGATATGAAAGGCGAAATCGACGATGTTAAGAATGGGGTTTTAAAAACCGATGTCAATGACTATCGTGCGTTTATGGACAGAGAATTTTCGCGCCTGAACGATGCATTGGATATCTATGGTTTTGTCGCTCATGAATCACGCGCGCTTTATGAAACATTGCCAGGTGACCTTGAAGAATCCAACAGAGAATATATTAAGGGGATTGAAGAACTTTATAAACTCGATGGTGTGCCAATGGACATTAAAAGGTTGGCGTCCCAGATAGGACGTACTAACGGACTTAAAGAATATACCCTTGCATAGTTCAAACACATATGTTATAGTTGACTACCTATGTTCGGGTAGCCCAATGGCAGAGGCAATAGACTAAGGATCTATCCAGTGAGGGTTCAAGTCCCTCTCCGAACACCAATGAAAACGCTTGACAAAAATTTCCAAACCGAATAGACTCATGGTCGGTAAATTACCTATTATAGGAGGAAAAACAAATGAGAGCAGAAGTTGAAAAGAGGCTTCTAATCACCGAGATTCGCCAGTGTCTAAGCGGAAGTCCAGAAAAGAATATAGACTTAACTTTTTTTAATGAGGTACATCAAATTCTTGACCAGGTCGATTTGTCCGAACTTTCTGTGAAACAACTTTTTGAAGTAAAAGTTTTTGTACGAAGGATTGAGCACCTAGAGTCCGTATCCAAAGTGGCTGATGCAGAGCACATTAAACTTATCGAAACAGAAATTAAAAAGATGGCTATCGAAGTTAAAAGTTACTCAGACGCAATTTTTGTTGAGCGCATTGAGAGGGAAAAAACCGAAGGTCCTGTACAATCGGATAGACAATGCAGAGTTTCGACCGAGGCACCCCTTAAACGTGTAAAACGTGCAGGCGACAGAAAGCCTGTCCAACCGATTGCAAAACAGCCTCTGCGCAGATTTCCTGTAACTGCGTCAGCAGGTGCGTTGATTAGAAAAGCAGACAGTACGGCGGTTTCTTCACAAGGAGAGCAAAACACGGGTGCTGATGAAATGTTTTTGACTGAACTCGACAATACCGATTTCAGCAAGCCCCATAAAACGACGAAAAGAGTTGCAACCACCATGGATGTGTAATTGCTATGAAAGACATACCCATAACAGAATTTTTTGATGACGAGCCCTTAATTACGCCGTCTAAGTTGGCAGGTGGTTTGGCTCAAAACGATTTTTTAAAAACACGTGACAAGGTTCAATCCCTCGGCATTAAAACGGCGATAATTACGTTCCTAAACAAAGATGTCAAGGAAGTCGCAGAAATTGTTAAGGGTTGTGAAATGATTCACTGGGTCTATGGGCGCAGTTCGGGGCGCGTACCTGTGTTTGTTTACGACCAACGGGAACAAGGAAAATTCTCGACAGAGGATTTTCGTTATAACGGGGTCTTGCTTGTTTTTACCTGTGTCGGTGCGCCCGTAGCCGCGGCCGTTATCGAAGAACTTGCATACTTTGGGGTCGAGAACTTTTTGGCTTACGGCACCGCAGGGTGTTTAGTTAAGGGCTTTGACACAAAAAAGATGTTCATCATTGACCGCGCGATTCGCGACGAGGGAACAAGTTACCACTATTTGCCAGCCGACACTTTTGTTGAACCCGACCCGAAAATTTCAGAGTGCATAGAACGTGTTTTCAAAAGACACAAAATCAAATACGACCGTGGCACGATATGGACGACCGACGCACTCTATCGCGAAACGGGCAAGAGGGTAGAGCGTCGCGTGTCACAAGGGGCAAAGGCGGTCGATATGGAGGCCTCGGCTTTTTGTGCGGTTGCAAAAAAACTGGGCGTTCGGTTTGGCGAGTTTGTGTTTTTCTCGGACAAAATTTGCGATGACGGGAAATGGGATTGGATGCACAAAATGGGTGCAGGCGGTGACTTGAAAGCCAAACTAATTCCGCTTGCCATAGAGATTGCAAAAGAGATAAAATAAGTCATGGATATAGTTCTGCTAAGCAAAGACTTGATGTACTCGCAAACCCAAGTCAACAAAGCCCCAGCGTGGCTGTTGACCGAGTTGGCAATTGAAAAAGGCAAGGAACTAAGCAAACACTATGGTGCGGACGAACGTTTGGTTTTAACATCACTATATCTGGCGCATACGGTGTTCAGTCCAATCTGGCGCGGGCAGGTTCAACAAAACCACCCTCGCTTAAGTGCCGAATTTGTTGTTTCATACCTAGACAAATGGGGCGTGTCGAACGACGATAAAAAAATAATTTTGGAATCAATTGAAAAGCACCATGTAATTTCTACCCCCCCCCAGAAAAATCGTGCAACAGGGAAGCCATCAACAATGGAAATCGTCAAAAACGCCGAGTGCGCCAAATTTGTGACCGTGAAGGGCGCGCTGATTTGGCTGCATGAGTTGGGCTTAAGGGGCGTCCCATACGAAGAAGCCGTAGACAAGGTTTTTAAAAAGATGGACGAGAAACAAAGTCTGTTGACCCTAGATGTTTGTATCAAGGAGGCAAAAGTACAATGTGCAAAAATCAAAAAACTACTATTCACCTAATGTGCGGGTACATGGGGTTTGGGAAATCCACAATCGCCAAGCAAATCGCAAAAGAACATAACGCAGTAATGTTATCTCGTGACGAGATGAAGTTGACAATCTTTGGTCGAAACCCAACGCGTGACGGCTTTTACGAACATACACAAAAGATTCGAGAAGTTATTTGGGATTTAGTGGAAAAAATTATTGCAACTGGAACCGATGTTGTTATTGACTCTGGAAACTGGACGGCGGATATGCGTTCCAAAGTTTACAAACGCGCAAAGTCAATCACGCCGAATGTTATACTGCATGTGATTTTGTGTGACATGCAGGTGGCCAAGCAACGCTCGATAAGTCGCACATTAAAAAGTACAGATACCCTTGAGGTCGACGCGGCACATTTTGACCGACGCGCCCATATGTTCGAGCCAGTAACAGAAAAAGAAGCAAAAAACTATACTATTGTTTATCACAGCAATTGACCTTGACTATAATCATAGCGGGGTGGTATTGTTCTTGATATGGAAATTTGGCAAGCAATAGTTCTGGGACTTATCCAAGGGTTGACCGAGTTTTTGCCCGTGAGCAGCAGCGGCCACCTTTTGTTTTTCCAAGAAGCAGTCGGAATCTATGATACCTATAACACCGCGCTTTTGTTTGATATCTTTTTGCATTTGGCAACCCTGTTGGCGGTTATAATTATCTTCCGAAAAAAAATATGGGAACTTATAAGAAACCCGTTTTGCAAGACCAACTACTGTTTGCTTATCGCAACCGCAATTTCGTGTGTCATAGTGGTCGTGTTTTTGTTACTTGACATAAGCATGCCTATCCGCGCCCTGCCGTTTACGTTTCTTATAACCGCAGCGATTTTGGTCGCTGTTTCGTTCATCAAACCCGAAAAAATCCAACCGAACTACGACGGGATAGGCTATCGGCACGGCATCGCTATGGGCACCATACAGGGCATAGCGGCGATATTCCCAGGTATAAGCCGAAGCGGGTCAACAATTGCCGCGGGTATGGCTACGGGCGCGCGCCG
>WQSK01000083.1 GCA_009787915.1 Bacillota bacterium | reverse complement strand
TTTCTGGCGGGGCAACAGAGGTTTGGGTTGCGGACTCTCACAGTTCTTGTTGTAACATTGATATCGGGGTTTTACCAAAAGGCGTGAAACTTGTCCGCGGTGCCGAGTGTTGCGACATCCAAGGCATGACCCCGCTTTTGGACAAGACGTTTGACGGGATTGCGTTCTTGGGTTTTCACAGTGAACAGGGTTCCGATGCCAACCCACTGAGCCACACCCTCACGCTTGAAATCGACCAGATAAAAATCAATGACTCGGTCGTAGGAGAGTATGAAATTCATTCTTTGTTTGCAAATTATTTGGGAGTTCCAACAATTTTTGTGGCTGGGGATGATGGGCTTGTAACCAAAGTTTCAAAAACATCCTCCGCGCAAACCGTATCTCTTTTAAAAGGTCTTGGCAAGGCAACCATTCTTGAAAAAACTCTTGCAGAGTACAGGGAAGAAGTCATTGACAAAATGAAACTCGCCGTCGAGTCTATTAAGAATAAAAACCCCCGACCTACGGTTACCCCCTTTGCGAAAGGGGGAATTGCCCTTGAAATAAAATACAAAAAACACACCGACGCGTACAAAGCATCTTTTTATCCAAACACAAATAAACTGGACCCAAAAACCGTGTCTGTTACTTGTGCGAACTATATGGAAGTCATGCGGGCAATATTGTTTTTACTTTAGCACACTTTTGGTGTTGACATACGGACCCAGAACTAGTATGATAGAGCAATGGGAAATCCTTGGGTAGAAGGTTATGAAAGAGATTGGCAGACTTTGCAGTTTAAATTGCGTTTTACACTAGGCAAAGATTCTAGGGATAAATTAAAAACGGATTTTGCCACCAAATATGGTGTAAGTGTCGAGGACATACATATCTCGGACGGCGAAATTGCCGAGAGTGTTAAGAGGGGAAAAGGATATAAAAAATTCGCCGAATCGGGTGCATTAAAAACAATGCTTGATGGGTTGAAAGATAGACCATATATCGGTTAAACAGAAAGCACGTTTTTCAGTAAGCAAGCCACCGTCATCGGTCCAACACCACCTGGCACAGGGGTAATGTAGCCTGCGACTTTTTTGACCTCATCAAAATCCACATCACCAAAGATTTGCCCCCCATCCCTATTAATCCCAACATCGATTACAACGGCACCTGGTTTCACCATGTCTTTGGTAACAAGATTTTTCCTCCCAACCGCAACAACCAAGATATCCGCGAGCCTCGTCACTGCGCCCAAGTCTTTTGTCTTTGAATGCGCAATTGTTACCGTGCAATCGTGGTTTAGCAAAAGTTTAGCAACGGGTTTTCCAACAATATTACTTCGCCCAACCACAACCGCGTGCGGGGCACTAGTAAAGGGTTCGCGAACAGCAACCTTAGAGTCCTTAGCCGAATTTTTGAGGAGATTAGTGTCAGACTTTCCTGAGGGTGCTCGCAGTTGCTGTTGCGAACCCTTTACTAGTGCCCCCGTAGACTTTATTAACTCTATGACCCCAATCGCCGTACACGGTACCATGCAAGGATAGCCAATACTAAGTTTACCCGCATTAACCGCCGTAAACCCGTCAACATCTTTGTCGGGGGAGATGGCCTCAATTGTTTTTATCTCGTCAATATGTGGGGGGAGGGGCAACTGTACCAAAATCCCGTCTATAGTTTTATCATTGTTAAGTTTTTCAATCAAAGATAAAACCTCTGGCTCCTTTGTATCGCGCGGCAATCTATGAACAACAGACCGAACCCCAACCTCAACACAAGACTGTTCTTTTTTTGAAACATAGATTTTGCTGGCCTCATCGTCGCCGACAATTATTATCGCAAGACCGCACTTGCGTCCGTTCTTTCGTTCAAAGTCTTTTGCTTTTTTTGCCAAGCCAACCTTGATGTCGCCCGCAATCTTTTTCCCGTCGATAATCATGAGGGGAGTATACAATTACAATAAATAGTTGACAAGAGTAAACCGCGTGTTTATTATTTAAATAATGGACGAAACCACAAAAATTATTGCCCTTGTGATGCGGGACGACAAAGAGTATATTTACCCGGGCTTAAATCACTCTCGTTGTCTAAAATATTATGAAAGTAAAAATCTGGACAACCAGGGTATGTTGCACAAAAAAATTTTGTACATGACGAACTATGGGGATGTTGTCGATTGCGGCGAGGCATTCGAAATTGCCACAAGCGCAGGACAAATTCACGTACGTGATCCCGGAAGTTTCGATCAGGCAACTGGTTACATGATGGGGTTTATGGGCGAGGCAAAAAAATTGATATACAGAGAGCATACGAATATGCCGAGATACATAACACCGCAAACGAAAAGAGACTCAAGGCAATTGAACATCAAATAACAGTTGACAATTAAACCAACTATATATAGAATATCTGATATATTGCCAATAAAGGAGGAGAATATGGCAAAGGAAAATTTTAACAGGAATAAACCACACGTCAACGTTGGAACAATCGGTCACGTTGACCATGGTAAAACGACCACTACGGCCGCCATTTGTACATGGGCCGCCCTTGGTGGAATGGCACAGGCAAAAGACTATGCCTCTATTGACAGTGCACCAGAAGAAAAGGCTCGCGGGATTACAATCAACACATCTCACGTCGAGTACGAAACAGCAAAACGCCACTACGCGCACGTTGACTGCCCAGGTCACGCTGACTATGTCAAAAACATGATTACAGGTGCTGCACAAATGGACGGAGCGATTTTGGTCGTTTCCGCAACCGATGGTGCTATGCCTCAAACAAGGGAACACATCCTTTTGGCACGCCAAGTTGGTGTTCCATACATCGTTGTTTTCATCAACAAGTGCGATATCGCAGACAAAGACTCTCAAGAGTTGGTTGAAATGGAAATTCGCGAGTTGCTTACAAAATACGGTTTCCCTGGTGACAAAACACCAATCATCTTTGGTTCAGCAGTTAAAGCCCTCGAAGCCGCAACAGCAGGCAAAAAAGATGATGCCGCATGCAAGCCAATTTCTGATTTGTTGGATGCGCTTGACACATGGATTCCAGAGCCAAAACGCGATTCAGCAAAACCATTCCTTATGCCTATCGAAGACGTGTTTACAATCACAGGTCGTGGTACAGTTGCAACAGGTCGTATCGAACGTGGGGAACTTAAAGTTGGTCAAATCGTAGATATCGTTGGTATGAAGTCTAAAAAACAAGGCATCACCGTAACTGGTATCGAGATGTTCAGAAAAAACCTCGACTCTGCAATTTGTGGTGACAACGCAGGTCTATTGCTCCGTGGTGTTGAAAGAAAAGACATCCAACGCGGTCAAGTTCTTGCTGCTCCTAAATCAATTACACCTCATACAGAGTTCACAGCCGAGGTTTATGTATTGAAAAAAGAAGAAGGCGGACGCCATACACCGTTCTTCAACGGATATCGTCCACAATTCTATTTCCGTACAACCGACGTTACAGGTTCTGTTGAACTTCCAAAAGGCGTTGAAATGGTTATGCCTGGTGACAACATCTCTATGACAATCAAACTTGTTACCGACATCGCTATTGAACAAGGTCTTCGTTTCGCTATCCGTGAGGGTGGTAAAACTGTTGGTTCTGGTGTTGTTGCAAAAATCATCAAGTAACAAGCGTGTTTTAAAAAACAATCAAAAAGCCCGACTCTTGACAGTTGGGCTTTTTTGTGATACTATAAAAACATGGATAATTATAATAAAGCATTAAGCGAAATTAAGGATAGAGAAAACAAGGCACTTGAAGAAATAAATGCAACAAGTTCGTCATTCCGTATGAATCGCGATGAAGCCGAAAAAAAGGCTATGACGATGCTTAACGGCGGGGTTGTACCATCAAAATATTGTGGCCATTTAAATCCAGGAAGATTTAGTGTATGCAAAGCCCCAAGTTGTCTAAACCCAAAGTGTGTTGAACCCAAATTTTAGCGCGACACAACACTCCCATCCTGCGCGATAACCGCGAACATTGTTGTTTGTTCGGTTGTTATAAACTGGACGTACCAAAATGCGTGTGCGCCTTCGGCTCCGCTGTGTACAATTGACACAAATGTTTCAAAAGTCTTACCGCGTAATTCGCCTCCAAGTTTGTCCAGCGCAATCGCAAGGGCTTGCTCCCAAGTCACAGAATCTGCCCCCATTGTATCTGTTAGGTTAAACCTTGGTTGAGTTGTATTGTTTATATTAAGGGTAACCTCGATTTCTTCGCCGCGAAGAACCTCACGGCCAACGGTGCGCGCAATATCGTTTGTGAAGTTCATGGCGTTATATGGGTTTTGCAAAAGCGTAACATTGTGGCTTTCCTCACCGATACGCACAGTTGCATCAAGGTTTCCCATGCCTTTTACACGTTCATCCCCCGTAACGCTTAGCAAAATAAACGGGGTAGGGGTTCCCGCAACACCGTCTTGGGCAAATGGTTCTTCACGCATACCCGCCGTAAAGTGGATT
>WQSK01000082.1 GCA_009787915.1 Bacillota bacterium | reverse complement strand
TTTTATGTTGCGTTCAAAGATGTCGACCCAAAAGACATAAAAATGCAGGAGAGCGAGGTCGAGGAGTTCAAGTGGATTGATTTTGTTGCTTTCAAAAAAATGGTTCATAAAAAAGACCCGAGCCTTACCACCAAGTGGGAAGCATACGAGGCTTTGATTCGATATGTTGAAAAATACGGGGCAAACTAAATGGTTAAAAACAATGGGCGGGTCGTAGATTTTTTTGCGATATCGGACCATGCTCAGGCGGTAAAAGAATTCGCCGAGGGCAGTGCGTCGTTAGAGGCTTTGTTGACTTTTTGCTTTCAAAACGGGATTGTGACAAACGCTTGTTGCGCGGGACATGGGAATCATGACAAACCTACTATCGTATTCAAAGACACCGAAAAAACCCGCCCGTATGTTTTACGTGCAATTGATGAACTTTTAAAAAGCAAATATGAAATACGATTTAATAGCCTACCAGGTGACGAGCACGCGTTATGGTTGTTTACAGATGAAAACGTTGGAGATGTAAAACTTACAACAGAGCAAGCATGGGATGGGCTTGAGGGAAACAAAGTTTTTGTTGAAACAGAACTTTTTGATGACCTCTTGGCGGTGTTTAAAAAAGGTGGTATAAAAAATGTTTCCCAAACGGCAGTTCGCGCTTTTCTTGGGGTGTGCGACAAAATTAAAAAAGACGGTCGGGGAAACCAAATAACTACAAGTTTCTACTGGGACACTGCTTTTTTTTACAATATAAACTGTACAGGTCCACCACCGAATGACGGATTGAATAGGGAAGAACGCGGTGCAGAACACGAGTTTTATACTGCCACTCAGTCATTTTCTGTCAGTGGAAAACATGAAAAACAATTTGTAAAAATGATGGAGCGTGCATTTGTGGCACTCGACATTGTGTATTAAAACGACTTGCTTTGCGCAACCGCCAATGCGTCACAGCGGTTATTGTATGTGTTTGTGGCGTGCCCTTTGACCCAGACGTATTTTGGGTTTAACAAAATGTTTAGTTCAATGATACGTTCCCACAGGTCGCGGTTTTTGACCTCTGATTTTGATGATGTGCGCCAACCGCCGACTTGCCATTTAGAGAGCCAACCTTTGTTGATTGCGTCGACCAAATAACTGCTGTCTGAATACAGTGTGATTTGCGCGGTTGGGTCTTTTATGGCTTCAAGGCCGCGTATCGCCGCCAAAAGTTCCATTCTATTGTTTGTCGTGTCTGGTTCACGGCCAGATATTTCTTTTTCGACTTTATCGCAAACCAAAATGGCTGCCCAACCGCCTGGGCCTGGGTTGCCGCTGCAGGCTCCGTCCGTGTAGATGTCCACTGCGCGCGCCGTCATAGGAAATCCTTTGTGTGGAAACTTCGGTAGGTCCAATACAGGAAGTAAAGCGATGATGTAATAAGCAGCGGATACATCAAAATTCCGAACAGAGAGAACGGTGCCATGAAAACGCCAAGCAGAATTATGACGGTCGCCAAAAACGCAGGCGGAGCATAGAGGAGGTATTGATTTTGTTTTACAACTACGGATAGGAAAGCGGTGAGAGATATAACGGCTATCATTTGAACCATGGTAAGCAAAAATGTGACCAAGAGGTAGATGCTCGCGGTTACGGGGAAAACACCTGTCCCGATTACGACCAAGATTGTTGGCGGGTACATCATGGAACCGATTAGCAGACCTCCCAAGATAAAAAATATCACCCAAAATATTGCGAGCACAAACGCCGAAACCGTTACGCAGGCGGCGATTTTTGTCAAAATGATTGTTCGGCGACCGTGTCTTGAGGCTACGGCACCCAAAATGGTTTTGTCGTTTATGTCTTTGAATATCGAATAGGTCGTGAGCAATATAACAAAGAACAACATTGCTATGGTGATGATTTCGTTTGCGTCATGGACAAAGTCGGCAACCGTTGTTCCAGTTCTTTCGTGCATTATGGTGAACGTTGTGGCGAAACCAAGACCCCCTGGTGGGTAACCAAAGTTCAACCCAATTTCGTTGTTTTCGATAAGCCACCTTGCACGGACAAAATTTTGTTCATCAAGACTCCTTGTAATTGTATCGAATCCGTAAAAACCCGAGGTCGAAAAATCGGCGTTTTGGGCGGCGTATTCGTTTATCCTCCAAACCATATAGTTATAAACCGTGTGGGAGAAATCAACGAAATTGGTCATGTTGTGGGCGTGTGTCTGGCGTTGGGCATTAAGTTGGTTCAGCCTCTCCAGCAAAGAGTTACCTTGGGCGGTTGTGAGTTGCATTGAACGGCTGTTTGCCAGAATGGTTCGGAACGGGACTTGGCGGCGAACCGTGTTAATTCCATGGCGAATGTTGTTGAGTTGTGGAACCCCTTGAAAGTTTTGCCAATGCGGGTCGAACGGTCCATAACTTTGCCTTGATTCGCACCATGTGAAATAGTGATGTATACGCTCTATACCCTCGGTAAAAGCATGAAACCTACCGTGTGGTATAAAAACAGTGGGGAAGTCTTGGATGTATCTTTGGTATAACTCGAAAAATTCCATGAACGAATAATGGGCATCTCGGTATGCGTTAATCATAATTGTACGGAGTTCGTGCGTTCCAATGTCGGCATGATAGAACGCAGAGTACACGCCCGTGTGGTCGCCGTGCATGTCATCGGTTTGTCCAGCAAAAGCGACCCAAGCATCCAATAGTTGCGCATATGTGGCTTCGTCACCGACTTGGGTTAGGCCTCTGATTGCATTTGGTAGGGCATCAATTTTTGCGTTGATTGCCGCAGGGTTTGTTGCCAAAGACACGGGCTGGCGAATTCCTGGAACAAGGGAAACCAAGATTATAAGCGGGACAGCAAATACAACGGTAAACAATACGGGGCGCAAAGATATTAGGCGCAAAAATTCGTGTAGTATCATTTTGCACCGCCTTTGGATTCCGTTGCACCGTCGGGTTTGCTGTTTGGTTTTTTGTCAGGTGACTTAGGTTCTTCTTTTGGTTTCTCGGGCTCAGGTTTTTCAACAAGCGGGTCAGCAGGACCTTGCTCGGCATTTGGCTTGATTGCCTCGACACGGTGGAGTCTTAACTCATGAAACAGCGGGGCAATGGATTTATTGACCCTTGTAACCGCGGATATGTTTACACCTTTTTTCTTTAAGTAATCATAAACTTTTTGTGCGTTATCTGGGTGGGTGTTTATGACAACCTCGTTTTGATTAAACAAATTTGCTTTAACAGTAAATTTTTCTGTAATCAACTTTGCCGCAAGGTTTGGCTCTGGCGTAACGATGCACGTTTTAGAAAACTTTGCGTAAATGCGCGCGATATTGTTATAGGACTCGGTCATAACAAGGGTTCCTCGGTCGATGATTGCGGTGGTATCAAAAATTTCTTCTACGCCCCCAAAGTCACGCGCGGTTAAAACAATTGCGGTATCCATTTTGTCTGCCATAGTTTTTAAGATTACGCGGATAATTCGGGACTCGTATGAATCGAGGTGTTCAAATGGGCGGTCGAGGATAAGAACCTTTGGTCTGCCGACGATTGCGCATGCGATTTTTAAACGTGTGATACGGTTTTGGGTTAGGTCTTTGATTTTGTATTTGCATTTGCCCAACAGGCCAACCAAGTTAAGCGTGTTTCGTATCATACCTTTTGTCACGGTGCGGCCGTTTAACCTCGCTGACATTTTAAGGGTCTGAATAACGGTTTTGTTTTTGTAAAAATTTTGGTCGAAAACAACCGAACCAACCTTGCTCCGACAAAGTTTGGCTTTCCCGTCGGTAGGGCGGCAGATTCTTTGCAGGGTTTTTATAAACATGTCGTTACCGCTGTCTTCAATTCCCGCAACCAAAAAAATCTCGCCCGAATGCACGGTGATATCTACACCTTCAAGCCAGAAGTCTTTAATACGTTTACAGAGTTTCTCGGTTTTTAATTCTTCCATGCGTGCCTCACGTTAAGAATATTGCCCTTTTTTTAAGAGCAAAAATTGCAAGACCTTCTAATAAAAACATAGAGCCGATAATAGCGGGTACGATACAGAATACAACAAAGTCCTCGGCATTAATTGTTGACAGACCCAAAATGACATTTATTGATATAGCCGAAACGGCAACACAGGCGGACAATACCGCACGCCGAATTATACCTTGGAGTTTGTTTGTAATAATCGTTTTGTATCGGGGGTAGAGTACAAAGAACAAAACGTTTACTGCAAGATACACACCAACACAGACAAGCCCGATGACCAAGATGTTGATTTCCGCCGTGGTGTATTCGTCTTTGAATAATGCCCAAAATAGGGCGGTGGCTGTGACCAAAAAGATACTCACCAAAATCGCGCATACAAATTTTAATCGGTGATAGAGTACGAACTTGCCAGTTCTTTCATTAGCCGCGTGTTTTACAAAAGGTTTTAAAAGGAGCGACCCGTCGTGAACATACAGCGGGTCAAGTTTGTCAAGGTCGACACCAAGTTGGCTTGTGACCTGGACATTGCCGTCGCGGTCGAGGTCCAAAGTAACTGGTTCTAAACCGCCTTGTAATTCTTCAACGTGTCCTGCAAGAACACTTGTGAATTCTTCTACTTTATCGGCTTCGACTTCTGCGATTGGCAACAGTTGTGGCTC
>WQSK01000081.1 GCA_009787915.1 Bacillota bacterium | reverse complement strand
AAGTGGACAAGCAGGTGCTATTCGTCACGGTATCGCGCGTGCCCTTGTTAAAAACGATGCCCAATTAAAAGCCGAACTTAAAAAACATGGTTACCTAAAACGCGACCCAAGAATGAAAGAGCGTAAAAAATATGGTCTTAAAAAAGCCCGCCGTGCCCCACAATTCTCGAAACGTTAATAAAAGGACTTCGGTCCTTTTTTTGTTGCAATTTCCGCATCCAGCATATACAATATTTACATGGTAAAAAGAACAAAAATAATTTTGTCGGTTTCAATTGCAAGCGTGTTGCTCCTCACAGGTGGAATTTTGACATGGCAATTGTGGCCAAACAACAACTTTACATGGCTCAGCCTCGACCGCATGGCAATTCGGGACTTTTCTGAATTTCAAAGCATCGGCGCAGGTTTTGTAAATGAGGATACTGTACGAACATCCTCGGGTCCAGGAAATCGCACCACAAGGTTGCTCGGCATCCGTAACGGCATACCTGAGGAAATCGTGTTCGAGGACGAAAACGGTAATGCCGAAAACCAAACATGGCACCTCACAACTTTTGCCCCGTTGCGCAATTTTACCCTCCTAGATTTTTCAACTTCACCACTAACAACAATAAGAAACTATGTTGATACGCCTAACGTTCTACACTTGCTTGCGCCAAATGGTAAACTTTACAACATTAGCGGTTGGCACTTGTGGAGTAACTTCGGAGTGGGTCACCTTAGTTTTACTGATTATAATAGGGGTAACACACCAAATTTGCTATGGGAAAGTGAAAACGCGTTGTTTGGCACTACTTCTGGAATGGGAGGTGGAAGAATAATCCACCGCCTAACGATTACCGACAATGACGATTTAAAAATCGAAGAAATGTTCAACACAAATCTTTTCCCTGCATTCAGAGACAGATTTTTTGTCTGTCGTTTTGGTAACATATTTTCTATGCCATGGCATGGTGAAATACAATACATGGTTCGCCCAGATAGAACTTTGGTTGCATTACCCACCCTCGGTATAACCGAACACGTGCGCCAATCCATGGCAACTGGTGTCGTGTACGCAGGCAACCAAGCCTTTAACGCAAACGGTCAACTTGTACCCGCAGATTCAATCACAATCACCGATACGGGCATTTGGCACCCTGGACCATATAATGGAATGTCATTACTTTTTGACCCAGTTATCTTGCAAAGATATAATAACGAAAATTTAATTTTCAGACTTGGAACAGGAAATTACACTGGGGATGACAGTTTTTTTGAAAGGCGTACGTACACAAGTACGTCAGAATTCACATATAGCAGAATTCAACTTAACGCAACTTTCAACACCTCTGACCAATTTATCTTTTTACGCGACCGCTTGTACGTCCTCACCGCCACCCAGTTGTTTCATCTGTGTATAAACACGGGAGAACGCACAAATATAACCACGAACTTTTTCTTGAACCGTTTTTGGGGCGACACCGCTGGGAACATACACTTTATCGGCATAGACGCAACCCAAAACAACGTTACTGGTATCATTGATGAAAATGATAACTTCACGGTAAATATTACAACGGCAAACTTCCAAGTTATTTTTGTACGTCCTGTAAATTGAGGCATCCCTAATGACAATCACACGCATTGACCCGACCGACACGGCAAAGCAAACCGAACTTAACAAGTTTTATATTGCCCACAATCTTGAACTAACCGACGAGGGCGAATTCCCATATCCTTACAAAGACGTTGTTTTTAGTTATGAACTCCATGACAATTCGGACAATTTTGTTGGTGCAGTAACCATTTGCTCTTTCAATGATGACTTTATGGTTGGCGCAATTTGTGTTTTACCAAAACACGAGAACAAAGGTTATGGAGGAATTCTTTTGCAAAAAGCAATCGATGAACTATCTGGAAAAAATATTTTCACAGTCGCCAAGAAGCCAGACTTCTTTGCAAAACACGGCTTTAAAGAAATCAAACGCAAAAATGACCCATTGCTCTCGGATTGCTACAATTGTCATTCTTATCAAAAAAACTGTTTCCCAAAGGTTATGAAATTGGGAACAAACAAAGTTTAATTTGAATAATCTGAAATGGGAAATTTGTTTTTCCCTAAAACTAATGAAGGAGATTATTTATGAGAAACTTTTGTAACTTTGACCCTTGCGGGTGCAATCACCCACGACCAAGACCAAATGCTTGTGTTTGCAACTGCAATTGTGGAAAAGATAACGAAAACCCACCTACACCACCAACCCCGCCTGTTACACCTGGCGCATTTGTCGCGGCAGGAGAAGAATTCTGGAACGTTCCTACAACCCCTGAAACGACTGCTAAAATCCCTTTTGAGGAAATCAAAGTCAACGAAGGCGATGCAATATTTTTCATTCCTAGAACAACAAATTTCGTTGTTTTGAAAAATGGCGAGTACACCGTGGAATATAAAATTGCACATCTTGGCAACCCAGCGGTCCCAGAGGGCCATCACCCAATGGAAATCACGGTTAAACTGATAAGCACAATCCACGGAGTTCTTGATTCGTTCACAACAAATACAAACGAGCAATCGGTTTCAAGAAGTCGTACATTGATACTTCAGGCTGGTGAAATTCTTTCGCTTGAAATCGAATTCCAAGCATTTACCGAAGTAAAAGTAAGAGATTATGAAATTTCAATAAAGCAAAACTAATCCACTAACAGAAAAAGCGGCAGGCAAATTGGGCTTGCCGTTTTTGTATGATTAATTGACCTTGTTTATTGGTTTATTCTTTGCCGAGATTATTGTTTCAGTCCAAATTTCGAACATATTTACCAGTGCTTCCTTTGTATAATACGCATTATGCGGTGTGACAAAAATGTTGGTCTTGTACTCTTTTGTTAAATCATCGCTCTCAAATGCGACCCCGCCTATCTCGTGTTTTTCACATTTTTGCGCAAGTCTTTTTGCCACATCTTCAAAGCCATTTGCTATAATAACAACTTTCATATTTTTGTTGAATTTCGAAATGTCGTTAAACAAGGCCAGGCTCTCTTTGTTTTTAGAAAGTGTGACAAACAGATATTCACACTTTTCAATCATCTCATCAAACCCCATGTATAAGGATTTATTTTTCTTGTCTTTACGGGAATAATAACAAACCCGTTCCACACCAACAATATTTTCAAGCATGTTGGCAAGCCTTGCCCCGATATCACCAAAGCCAACTATACCCGTAAAAGCATTTTTCATGTCGTCGGCGATGAACTCTTGTGCCCAGTTCATTTTGCCTTCGCGTAAAAACAATGGAAACTTTTTTGCAAGCGCAAGTGCCATGAACAATGCTTTTTCCGCAACCGCATTAGTTGAATACTTTGGAACATTCGTAACTACAATCCCTTTTTTCGCGCAATAATCGCAATCAACCCACTCGTAACCAGTTGTTTCAAGACAAATTGCCCCTAGGTTTTTGATTTTTTCAATCGTTTCATTTGTAAAAGTCCAACCAACTATATCTGGGTCCAGTGCAATAACTTTTTCATCGGCATCGGCAAAAATTTGTTCAAAGTTATTTTCCTCGATAAAAATGACTTTGGCATAATTCTGTTTCAAAATTCTGATTTGGTCANNATCGNAAGAGNCCGACTGCTTGCAAAAAATGTATAATTTCATGCTTAATCATAGCAATGTTTGGCGCTCCCGTCAAGAATCGAAGGTGTAAGAAGCGAAATTTTTATCTTCATTTAATTTTTCAAATTTGAAACCAAGAGATTCAAAGAACCTTATGCTCACAGTGTTTGACAAAGAAATGTTCGCGGTGAATTTGTCGACTTTACAATTTAAAATTGTTGAATAGTTTGTAATTAAATCCTGCATAATTTTCTTACCGTGACCTTCGTCAACAAATCTCGGGTTTACAACAATAGGATTTATGCCAACTTCACCATCGCTTTTATTTAATATCAAAAAGGCAACGATTTTCTCGGACAGCAAGACAACTTTAATAAAGTCGATATCTTTACCAAGTTTGTTTTTTTGATACCACTCGGCTTGTGCTGACAGCGGTTCATTAAACATGGCGAATTTATCTATGTCAGGACTGTGCCATCCGTCAATGGATTTGTGTTTTCCATGGTTGTAATCCTGCCAAACGAATTTCATGTGTACTCCTATTAATCGGTCTTTGGCGCTCCCGTCAAGAATCGAACTTGAATCTAACCCTTAGGAGGGGCTTGTACTATCCGTTGTACTACGGGAGCGCGAAGTGCGACCGCAAGGTTCTGACGCAGTCAGGTTCTTACGGGAGCGTGAAGTGCTCACGCAACGATTGAGCAATACGAAATCGTTACAGGGAGCAAGTAGAACACAATATACCGCAAATTCGCTGTGCCGTCAATCTTTAACAAAGTTTTTACCAAAACGTATAATCCGTACCTTTGTGAACAAATTTTTTTCAACAGCCAAGAGTCTATTGATAATATCCTCTTTGGTGCAAAAAAAGTTGCGGTCAAGAACCAAAATTTGTTTCCTTGAAAAAACCTTTTTAATATTTGGGATTTTAGAAACCTTAAACTCGACACCCCTCATACGTAATGAAGCGCAAGTATATGCTTTGCACGTAAGACACTTGACCTCGCACCCGCTCTTTGATAAATATTTACAGGTTTTTCTTCTTTTAATATTTAGCAAAAAAGTATAATCATAAGAACAGCAACACCCGCCGTGTTTGAACCCAGTTGAATCTTTTCGGTTTACAAAACACTTGCCGTCCACAAATTCGCAATGGTTTTTCTGTTTAAAATCACTGTCCAAAAAATTGCAAATCGCATCATATACGTATTCGTAACGCTCACGTTTTTCGGTGATTTCCAAAGCCTTCTC
>WQSK01000080.1 GCA_009787915.1 Bacillota bacterium | reverse complement strand
TGAAAGGCTGAAAGGCTGAAAAAGGGGAAAAGCACGAGGTTTTTTAATGCAAACTTTTTGGTTGGGAAATCTCGTAGTAAAAAAGGAGGTTTCAAGATGTCAAAAAATTTGAAAATCATTGTTGCCAGTTGCACCGCCGTGTTGCTTGTCGGTGGTACGTTCTTGGGGTTATGGCTCGGCGGAGTTTTTGGTAGGAGTGGCACACCTGCGTGGCTCGCAACCGCAAGGACCGAATTTAGCAACGCAACATTTTTGCCAACAGCGGAACAATTAGTACAAGGTTCAAGTTCAAATATTCAACCTGCAAGTGTAAGGGCAAGTTCAATCATGTCAATGTCAACGACTGAAACGGCTCATTGGAATGAAACAGCATTTATGTCCAGTTACAATGGTTTTCGCACTCTGACACTAGCAAGAAAAAATGCGGTACTTAACACTTTGAATGGCTCTGACCATATGACAAGATACAACCGATGGTATGTAAACTCACCGTCACAGCAACAAATGAACACCCCCAACGGAATGGTGAATGTGACTGCGGAAGTTCGATTTCGTCTTAATGTTGGCGAAACTTATAGGGCGTTTTTGATACAAGCACGATTTTTAAGGCAAGGACAAAGTGGAATAATTCGCGAACACAGGTACGAAAAATTGACAATGCACGATGATGGAACAAATGAGTTATTTTTTTGGAACTTTGGTGGTCAACAGGGCATAACCGAAATGCATATACATTCAAGATTTAATGAAAATACTGACGATTTCAGAGTATTTGCGTTTACACAAGGAATTGGTACAAATACAACTAATGTATCTACATATTTGAATTTTGAAACCGTGGATTATGACAGAATTGGAACACACATTTCAGGAACAACGTCGCCCATAGCAAATTTCGTAATAGTGAATGCGTTTGATGAAAGGAATAACGAGGACTTGGCAAACATTGACGATTTGTATGTTGATTTGCTAACAGTAAAAGAACTTGCCATTTCGGATGCAAATACCGTTGCATTTAGTGACGCAATTTTTGCTCACTTAAATGGGTTAAGAACTGCAAACTTTAATCAAAATTGGGGTCAACACCGTCCATAATTAGACCCGCACAATAAAACCAACGAATAACATAACTAAATTCGAACACTTTATCAAAGCGATTGATTCTAAATTACTGTGAATTCTGCCTCGTTATTTTTCTTGTATTCTTTGATTTCTTTTTTAATTTCGGTGATAATATCTTTTTGCTCTTCAAGAGTTGATACATTATTGACATGCTCGACATTTATACCAAGTTCGATTGCTTGTTCGAGCGTGGTGGACGCATCGAGGACATAATTTGCTGGCATATTCTTTTCACTTTCTTCTATTGCGTCTAGAGCGGCATTTAAGTCTTTGTAACTTCCCGCATCACGGAAGTATCCAACCGTACCTCTATCGATTCGGTCACCATGTCTTTTTATAAACCTCATTTTTTCGTCCTCTTCGGCGTCGCTAAGTTCTTTACTCATAAAAACTCTCCTTTTTGGTGGAAGTGTCGGGAGTTGAACCCGAGTCCGACCCGCCTTTAGCGTGTTCATCTACATACATAGTTGCTTGTTCATTGTACGCACCCATCTATTCGCAAGCAACACGGATACAAGGGCGGTGTTGGAATTTACTCATTGATACTCGCCCAACCGCAAGTAGTCAATGGTGTACTTTACCTTCCCACAAGTCGCAAAAGTACGAAAGCGGAACCTTGTGGTCTGCGTGACCTTAAGCAGCGAGTGCCAAAGAGCCAGCAGGTGTGACAGTTGTTTTGCCGTCTAAAAA
This sequence comes from Bacillota bacterium, assembly GCA_009787915.1. Classification (GTDB taxonomy): domain Bacteria; phylum Bacillota; class Clostridia; order Christensenellales; family UBA1242; genus WQSK01. The sequence goes on along the minus strand of WQSK01000080.1, from coordinate 3,077 downwards.
TTGTTTGTGTTTTGTGTCCACACGACAGTATGCAGAACAGGCCAAGCATCGAATCGTCGAAGCCATTTCACCCCCACGATAGGTTTCTATTATAACACATATTATTGACTTTTACAAGTTTTTTATATACGTTATTACCATGGTAAATTATAGTGCTCTTGTTGCGAAAGAAATGCGCTTGTACAAAGGCGAAATGTCTTTAAGTGCGGAGATAGCAGAAGCAGTGGGAAGAATGTGGGAGTTGTTTGAAAACGCTCTGCGGACAGGGGATATGACCGAGTTTAACCTAGCGCTAACATCGCATGATGTACTTGGAATTTGGACAGATAAAAGTGGTGGAAACCAAAGGTTCTTTGGGAACAACACGGAAAATGTGTTTGTGAATGCTTTTGCGCAAATGGAAGGTAATGGGGTTGAGTATAGTTCCGAACGTGGTGGTTATGGAAACCCAACGTCTGGGATTGATGAGTGGGTCAGTAATCATCACAAAATTAAAATTACAAGTGGTGAACATAAATTGCAAAAACATTTTTTCCATAAAAATTTTTCACCTGATAAAATCAAAAAATATGTACAACCTGGTTCTATTGTCATAAGCGGTCATGAACACGAGAGAAAGCATCATCCTTATTTGACCGTTGTTTCAAATTCTTTTGAAAACGGAATTGAGTATTTTGAAAAACGAATCAAAGACTTAAATATACTTACAAATAATGATTATTTGAATGAAATTGGCAAAGCAGGATGGGTGTGTGACCTTGATACAATTGTAGGGGACCACGGAATGGCGTATGTTTTGGATTCCGATGGTGATGTTGAATACAAGCAAAGAATCGCACGCTTCGAGATTGATTGCTAGTCGCAGTCAAGTTCAAGCGAGTTGAAGGTGTCGATTAAGTTTCTTCCGTCGCCCTCGCCAACTTGTTTTCCTGTGTAGTCAAATGCCCGAGCAACAAACTCCTTGGAATTAATTTTATATTTTTCGATTCTAACGGTTCCTTCGTCGACAATAACGCCGTCTATATTTGAATTCGGGTGGCGGTCGAATTTTTCATCATTATGCGAACGCGGGGTAGATTGCCAAAGGTGGTCAAGCGTTTCAACCATGGCGTGTTCAAAACTTTTTCGCGGTCGGCAAAGGCGGTGGGTACGACTTTGAGTTCCTCCCAAAATGGGTATGTTTTTGGCGGTATAAGGTTGTTCACGGGTTGTTATTTCGTCATCCGCCATGATGATTCTGCCACCTCGTCCAATACTTTGTGCCCTGATTGAATTAATGTGGGTGCGCAGGCGGTTTTCAAGTGCGAGCAATTTTGTTTCAAGGTTATCACATGGAACACCGCCAAAAGAGTTTGGTGTAACATAGTCTTTACCGTTTTCAACACATGAGGTCGAAGGGGAACTCATGATAAGTCTTGTGTTACGACCCCATTCCCTTACAAAAGGGAATAGGTGGTTTGGATACAAGCCAATACGTCTTTCACAATGCTCACGCACTTTTCCCATATCTTTTTCGTTACAAGGGGTAAAGCGAAACGCGGTTTGTTTTGGATTAGCAGGGCGTTGAGTATGCGGAAAGAATCGAGCCATGCGCTCGTCAAGGCGCAAACTTCTTTCATCGAGCGTATAACTTATGCCGTCTGCAACACCGTTTGGTCGCAATGTTGTTTCGTGATGTATGGCTCTGCCATGTATATCGGATTCAATTTCCAAAATCTCTAGGGTTACTTTGCCGTTTTCATCGGTAATTTCTTGGACACATATTTTGGAAGGAAAATCTTTTAACACAGGGTGGTAATTCCTTTCAATTAAACCCTCGCCAAAGCGGTAAGTTACGGGCTTGCCATCGCGGATGGCTTTAAATTTTCTTTGGTCAAAAGCAACAGTGCCTTTGAACTCGTATTCTTTATCTACGTTTCCGTTTTTCATTGTGTTACCATGGATTTTGAAATAATTTGTCATCATAAATACTATATCATACAAAAAATTACTTTACAAGACCCAATTTTAATGTTATCGTTGTCGCTATGAGCGAAAATTGTTGCGAGAATTTCCAGGAGAAGCTGGACAAAAATATAAAAGAAAACCCCCTTGCAAGATTGGGGGTTACAAAACCATACACCGTTTTTGTAATGATAGCGGTTGTGTTGTTGTTGGGGATTTTTTCTTTTACGACATTTAGAATGGAACTGTTTCCTAATATGAACTTGCCGTTCGTGCTGATTTTCTACGGTCAAGAAACCGATGATTTTGCGGTCGGCGACCCAAACCCGTTCTTCCCATACAATGATATTTTTGTTGGTCTTGGGCAAGACCCACAAACTGCAACCCTTAGCGCACCTTTGAGTTTACCATCATCAAGGTGGCCTGCGGGAACGACTGGGACACTGGTCTTGGACGGTCGGGCAAGACTTGGACCAGGTGGGCTTGAATTCCGTGTTGGTATTGGCGAGAGTGAACGGTTTGCGGGCTTGGTCGAAGGGCTCTTGGGTCAGGTGCAAGGCATCAACCATGTCAACACAACCGCGATGGAAGTTGGGGGGGGCTTTATCTTTGTTGAGTTCAATAGTAACGTCAGCAGTGACACAGCAATTGCCCGTGTAAACCAACATATGTTTAACCTTGATTATCAAACACCGTCAAATATGTCTGGACTTAATAGTATCGGAATGGAGGGCGTTCGTTTTTCACGTCCAACAACAATGACAATCGGTATGGATATGATGCCTGTCTTTATTTTTACAACACCATACAGGGCAGACCAAGATTTTAATACCGCCCGCGCTTTTTATCTACAAAGTATCCTACCTGTTTTGGATTCAATCGATGGTGTGGGAATGATATCTTCGCCGTTTGATGAAGCCGATTCTCATGATTTCTCTATCCGTAATGGTGCACCTGTTTTTAGGTTTACTATGCAACAAACTTCGGACTCTGTAACAACAGAAGTTGTCCGAAACATCCGAAGCACACTTGCCGACCTTAATTACCAGTTCCCAGGGTTTACATATAACGTGACCCTTGACCAAGGTATGTATATCGAAGAATCCATCGGCGGGGTTATGATGAACCTTTTG
>WQSK01000079.1 GCA_009787915.1 Bacillota bacterium | reverse complement strand
TAAAAAATGAGGATTAAAGGCAGTGTAAATAAACTTAAAAAACGTCGCAAGATTTTGAAACTTGCAAAAGGGTATCGTGGTTCAAAGAGCAAACTTTACCGTGTTGCACGCGAGCAAGTAATGAAAAGCGGTCAATACGCGTATGTTGGTCGTAAACTTAAAAAGCGCGATTTCCGCAAATTGTGGATTGCACGTATCAACGCGGGTGCACGCGCAAACGGTTTGTCGTACAGCCGTTTCATGGATGGCTTGAAAAAAGCGGGTGTTGAACTTAACCGAAAAATGCTTTCAGAAATTGCAATTATGGATGCACCAAAGTTTGCCGAACTTTGCGAGAAAGCAAAGAAGGCTTTGGCGTAACCGTGGTTTCGGCAAAAGACCTTGTCAAGTTGACGCAGAAAAAATATCGCCGAGAGATGGGCTTGTGTATCGTTGAGGGCGAAAAATTGGTTAAAGAGCACCGTGGCAAATCTGTCGCGGTGTTTTTACGCCATGATATTTTTGATAAAACAAACAAGACCCCACAAACCGAGGATGATGTGCAACTTTTTGATGCAAAAATCTTTGATAAAGTTACTGGGCTTGAAACACCGAGGGGTATCTTGGCGGTTGTGCCTATTCCAAAGCCACAAAAAATTACTTTTCCTTATATTGTTTTGGATGGAATCCAAGACCCAGGCAACGTGGGTACGATTTTGCGGACTGCGAAGGCTCTGGGTTACAAAACGGTTTTTTCAATAAACTCGGCGGATGTGTGGTCACAAAAAGTCATTCGCTCGGCTTCGGGTACACAGTTTGGGATGTCGATTTTTGAAATTTCGCACGATGGGTTTTTGGATATCTATAATAAAGACCTTAAAAGTTCAAAATTGTTTATCGCCGATATGGGCGGTGAAATCAAAAATGTTGCGGATAAAAATTTTGGTATTGTGTTTGGGTCCGAGGGCTCGGGCGTTTCCGCGCAAATCAAAAATCTACAACACGAAATTATCAGCGTGCCAATGTCGGGCGAGGTCGAGAGTCTTAACGTCGCGGTGGCGTCGGGGATTTTGCTTTTTTTGTTACGGCAATAGTGACAGCATTTGTGTATTGACATTTTGTTGATTTTGTGATACATCATTTTCATGATAATTTTAACTGATGAAGAAATGACTATCCTTGATGAGGTTTTAGCCGAAACAAAATCTAGCGACCCGCTGGTTCAAGAGGATGAGGAAATGTCCTTTGCGATTTTTCGTATTGTGGAACCACTTGTTCTTGCAAGGAAAGGGCAAAAATTCTTGGGGGCAGATTATGCGTTTAAAGCGTATGGTAAAGTTGACGCTGATGGTAAAGTTGATGCTGATGCTATAAGAAAACTACAACAACAAGACCAATCATATATCGGTCTTAAAGCGAATAACTTTTTCGAGGCTATCCTTGAAGATGGAATTAAAAAATTGGAAGAACAATTCGGAAAAGAAAAAGTTCGCAAAGAGAAACACAAACTTTTACTAGGAATACTTAGAAAAGAAAAAGGTTTAAACCTAACTTCGGGTGCAAAATTACGTGAAAAAACTACTAAAAACGATTTCCAGTATGGGAGTAATTTGCAAATTAATGTCTTAGACGAATTGTTACTTGAAAACGCACAAAAAATGGGACGCAAGGATTGGCATGTGGATGACTACACGGAAAATGATATGATTGGTTGTGGTTCTGGGAATCACAATAAAAAGACGGAAACGATACATTTTAGGGCTGAAGTCGCAAATAAGTTTTGCCCACTTATATAAAATAGATTTATGATGGTTCTTGGTTTGGGATTTGGTGAATGACGATTTTACCTTGGGCTTTTTCGGATTCAGTCGGGGTGTGGAAAACCACTTGCAGGTTGTCAAAAAACTCGCTCCGAAAATTGTCCATGGCGGTGTAATCTTTTGGGCTCATGTCAAACCCGAGGGAATCAAAGTTTTCGTCTATGTGTTGTTTATTGGCTGCCTTAAGGAGCACTTTGATTTTTTTGTGTTTGAGGAGCCAATTAAGGATAATCTGATTTTGTGTTTTATCGTACTTTTTTGAAAGTTCGACAAGTATGGGGTAGTTCATTTTTGCGGTGCGGTTGCGCCTTAATGGTTGGTAAGCAAAAAAGTTCTCGCTCATCGAAAGAAGTCCATTGTCTTCGTTTATTCTGCACTCGAAATTATACAAGCCTTCAAAATAATCAAACGGTCCATATTTTTTGTAATCTTCGGGCGAGATATTGCTGATACCAACAAAACGTGTTTTGCCTTGTTTCTTTAGTTGATTCATTTTTGCTAAATATCGTTCTATTGGGAGTCCGAGGTTATCAAGGGTTGTACCCCAACTGATGCAGTCTACGTAATCTGTACCAAGTTTTGATAAATATATTTCCAAATTTTTATCTATGTCGTCCTCGTTGTTTGCTTCCATTAATACCGCGGTTATAAAAATTTTGTCGCGGTCGACCTGTTTCAATGCTTGGACACAAACGTCAAAAGACTCGCCTCCTGAATAATGGTTTGTGGCGTTGGCTTCAATAAGGTTTCCCCCTTTTGAAATGTTGTATAGGATTGCCTCTATGTTTTCGGCGCGGGTGCTATTGTTAATCGTCCATGTACCGATTGCAATGGGGAAGACTTTGTCACCGTTTTTTGTTGTTAGCATAATTTATTATAAAATTGTTGCGTTAAAAATACAAGCGTGTTACCATAAAAACATGGAATATTTTAACATTGACGCTTCGGCAAAAAAAGTCGGTAACAAGTACGTGCTTGCATCAGTCACGGCAAAGAGAATCAAAGACCTAAACCGCACAAGTCCAGGTCTTTTTACGGAAGGTAATGTTCGCGAACTCTCGTACGTTTTGGCCGAGGTTGCGAGTGGAAAACTTGTTGCAGTCGCGAAATAAACAAAGATGAAATTTGCGCGTGTAATTATCGATGCCTCTATGGGTAGGGGGCAGAATTTGTTTGATTACAAAATTCCTGACGATTTGGAAGTATCGGTAGGGAGTCGCGTTTCCGTGCCGTTCGGTCCAAGAGTGATCGAGGGGTTTGTTCTTGATATCGTTGGCTCGACCGAATTACCAAATGATAAAATTAAAGAAGTTATAAAATCTCTTGATGATTTTCCTGCGATTAAAACTGAGGCAATCAAAATCACACCGCAGATTTGCGAAAAGTTTAAACTACGCCACATAGATATTTTGCGGATGTTTATTCCGTCGTCACTACGTGGGCGGGTTCGTAAGCGTAAACCAAAGAACAAAGAAATTCACGGGCTTGATATTAAAAAAAAGGATATCAGTTTAACGCCTGCACAAGACAAGGTTGTTAAAACAATTTGTTCGGCGAAGGGCGAGGTTTTTGTTCTTCATGGTGTGACGGGGAGCGGAAAAACCGAAGTCTATATGAACGTGATAGAGCGTGAACTTGCGCAAGGTCGAACCGCAATAATGTTGGTGCCAGAGATTGGTTTGACACCGCAAATGTTGGGGAATTTCAGGGCGCGCTTTGGCGACAAAGTCGCAATTATTCACAGTGGCCTGACAGTGGGTGAGCGTTATGACGAGTGGTATCGGTTGTTCACGGGTGAAGCAAAAATTGCGATTGGGGCGCGCAGTGCGATTTTTGCGCCGCTTGATAATATCGGTGTCATCGTCATTGACGAGGAGCATGACACAAGTTATTTCTCGGAGTCAAATCCACGGTTTCATACTCATGAGGTCGCAAAAATTCGGTGCAAATTTTGGGGTGCAAATTTGGTGCTCGGGAGTGCCACACCATCGGTTGAAACTTTTTATAGGGCTCAGAGTGGTATATATAAATTATTGACGTTGGACAAACGTGTGTGTTGTGACGTAGATGGTAATTGTGCAAAAATGCCGACCGTTGAAGTCGTAGATATGGCAGAGGAATTGCGTGCAGGTAACAATGGTATTTTTTCAAACGTGTTTTTGGCGCGACTTGAACAAACCTTGGTACAAAAAAAACAAGCCATAGTTTTCCTTAATCGTAGGGGTTTTTCATCTTATATCATGTGTCGTGGCTGTGGTTGGGTTGCGCGGTGCGAGCATTGTGATGTTTCTATGGTTTTTCACAAAGACGACAAAATGCTTAAATGTCATTATTGTGATTCGCGTTTTACGGCTCCTTCTGTGTGTCAAGGGTGCAAAGGTACACAGTTAAAATTCGGGGCAACTGGCACACAAAAAGTTGTCGAGGAATTGCAAGAAAAGTTTCCAAATACAAAAGTTTTTCGCATGGATGCGGACACAATTAAGAACAAGGATGATTTACTTTCTTTGCTTGGGGAGTTCACAAAAACACCTTCTTCCATTTTGGTGGGAACACAAATGCTGGCGAAAGGACACCACTTTCCAGATGTTACGCTTGTTGGAATTGTTGATGCAGATAACAGTTTGCACTTTTCTGACTTCCGTGCGACAGAGCGAACTTTTTCAATTATGACCCAGGTCGCAGGTAGATGTGGACGCGAAAAAGATGTTGGCCACGTTGTTTTACAAACACATATGCCGAATCACTATGTGTATCGCCTGGCGGCAAATTACGATTACTTGCGTTTCTATGACAAAGAAGTCAACATGCGCGCTGTGACAAAGTATCCGCCTTTTACGATGATTGTGCGGGTCTTGGTGACGGGGGAGCGTGATGATAAAATCAAAGATGCGCTGAAAACTATAATGGCAGAATTAAGAACGCGACAAAAAGATTTTTTTTATCTTGGCGCGATGAAGTCACCGCTTGGGCGTATAGATGATAAATTTAGATATCAAATTTTGTGCAGATTTGATGTACAAAATGAAACAGAAATGTTATCATTCATAGACGATGTGGTCAGCAGGAACAAGCCAAAAAACCTTAGTGTGTTTTTGGAAATCAATCCTCAATCGCTGTCGTAGGGGTTTATAAGGAGTGTTATGGCGATACTTAAAATTGTTACAA
>WQSK01000078.1 GCA_009787915.1 Bacillota bacterium | reverse complement strand
GTGTTTATGCGCTTGCCAAGCCCGACATCGGTGGCAATCTTGTACGCGTTGATTATATATAAGTTTATGCTTTTGTCACGAATCGTGCGCTTGATGTTGTCGGGTAATAATGTGTCAATCTCCGACGGGGAATAGGTGGTATTCAAAAGGAACGTCCCGCCGTTTTTGATGCCTGACAACATATCAAATTTGCCGAGGAAGCTTTGGTTGTGGCACGCGATAAATGACGGCTCGGTGACCAAGTACGGCATATTTATGGGCTTATCCGCAAATCGCATGTGCGACACGGTGGTTGCGCCAGATTTTTTGCTGTCATAAACAAAGTACACCTGCGCGAATTTGTCGGTTTCGTCATTTATAATTGTCGCCGTATTTTTGTTCGCACTCACCGTGCCGTCAGAGCCCAACCCGAAAAACTTGCATTCTACAACATCTTTGTTGTTGGTAAAAGTGTTTTTAAAGCCCTCGTACTCTAAAGATGTATGTGACACATCATCATTGATACCGATTGTGAACCCATTTTTTGGTTCTTTGGAGCACATGTTTTCATAAACCGCATGAACCATTGGTACGGTGAATTCTTTGCTTGCCAATCCATATCGCCCGCGTATGACTTTTATATTTCCGCGTCCGCCTTCAAGCAGAGCAGCGCACACGTCGACAAACAACGGTTCGCCAACGCTTCCGTTTTCTTTTGTTCGGTCAAGTACGGTGATTGTTTCTACGGATTTTGGGAGGGTAGATAAAAACGCCCTCACATCGAACGGTCTATAGAGGCGGACCTTAACCAAACCACCATTGTGGCCGTTGCCGTTTTTTGCGGAATCAAGATATTCACGAATAGTATCGGTCGCCGAAGCCATACAAACAGTGACGTGCTTGGCATTTTGGTTGCCAAAGTATTCAAATGCACTGTACTTGCGCCCAGTGTGTTTGTCGAATGATGTCAATATATTGTGTATTATGTTTGGTATACTACCCAATATGTCGTTGCACGCCTCGCGGTTTTGGAAATATGTATCTGGGTTTTGCGCGGTGCCTGCTTGGTGTGGTGTCCGTGGGTCAAGTGCCCGACCATAAAACTTTTTAACGTCTTTTTCAATTTCGAGTTCCTTGACCATTGTTTTTATCATCGGATATTCAATAGATTCGATTTTGTTGACCTCGTGGCTGGTTCTGAAGCCGTCAAAGAAATGCAAAAATGGGTAACTCGATTTTATAGAAGCAAGGTGTGCTACCAAAGCCATATCTTGTGCTTCTTGGACGTTGCTTGACGCGAGCATCGCCCAACCTGTAGAGCGCACCGCCATAACGTCGCTGTGGTCGCCGAAAATAGAGAGGGCGTGGGTCGCAACTGTTCGCGCCGAAACGTGCATAGTGCAGGGCAGTAACTCGCCCGCGATTTTGAACATGTTTGGTATCATCAAAAGCAACCCCTGCGACGCGGTGAATGTTGTCGCAAGGGCACCGCCCGCCAAAGCCCCATGGAGTGCACCCGCTGCACCTGCTTCGGATTGGAGTTCACTTACAACTGGGGTTTTTCCAAAAATGTTTTTGACACCCTTGTTTGAAAGGACGTCATAATGTTCGGCCATGTCGCTTGACGGGGTGATTGGGTAAATCGCCGCAATCTCGGACATCGCATACGCCATTTTGCTCGCCGCCATGTTGCCGCTGGTTGTTATATACTTTGTGTTTTTTGGCATAACTCTAATATATGTTTGACAAACGCGTTTGTAAAGTGTATATTGTATTTGATGAATAAAGAAAACGCAGAACCTATGGACACCCAAGCAATGGCTGAGAGCCTTGTAAACAAAGACAGGGATAAAAACCTGCCTAACATCAAGCGGATGTTGGAAACGCTCGACAAGTTTTTGGACCGCAGAATTGCGGGGATTGCACTTTTGTTTATGACCGTGCTTGTTGCGTGCGGGGCAGGCCTCATTGCGAACGGGTCTAACGTTTACGCGGCGACTGGCGGGCAAACAACGGTCAACACCTTGGGGATATGGTTGTATTCGATACTCGCGGTTTTTACGTTCTTGTTCGTGTTGGTAATCGCGCGCGTCATTACATTCAGAAATCGCAAAAAGACCTAAACCCGAACCCCCGAACTTTTTCTATAATTTCATCGAGGGTCATGCTCCCCATGTTTCGTACCCTCAAGAGGTCGAACCGTTCAAGTTTTACCAGTTCCTCGATGTATTTGATTTTTAGTCGCCCTAAACAGTTCAATGCGCGGGTTGATAGACCCAACTCTGTTATGGGTGTACCAAGTTTTTTTAAAACCTCCTCGGGCAGGGTGTTCCCGCAAAGCCAACAAGTTTCCTGTTTCACAATAGTTACCTTACAAGTAATTATATACCCCTCACGTAAATAGTCAACACTTTGTTGCAGTTATATTAAAAACATGGAGTTTAAAACATTTGGTGTGAATTTGGCAAAGGCACGAATTGCAAAAGGGCTCTCCCAATATGAGTTGAGTTTGAGAATTGGTAAAAGTACCAACTATATTCATAGGGTAGAGATTGGTGATGTAAATATCAGTCTTAAAAGTTTGCTGGGTATTTGCAAAGCCCTCGAAATCGACCCATGCGAATTGTTTAGAACATGAAAGACTGGACTTTTGCAGATACTTGAAAGTATACTCTCATTATATCGGGGAGGTTTTACCATGAGAAGTTCAAATAAATTCAAAAAGGCGATGATTGTTGCGACGGTGTGTTTGTTGTCGATTGCGACGCTGGCAGGATGTGCGCTGTTTGCATCCACGGGACCGCGGGGCGCACCAGGTCGGGACGGAAACACGGTGGTCACAAGTTACGTGGATTATCTCCACTTTTTATGGAACGCGAATGACGACCAATTTGGCGTAAGGGCGTACTTCGGGGGCGACTTTGAAAGGTTCATGCGCGAATTCCCAAAGCGTTTCCTCCATATGCAAGGTCCGCAAGGTCCAGGCGGTAAATTTGAAACCGCAACCGTTGCAAACGACGTTATGCGCTCTACGGTCGATATAACGACCTCGGGCAATATGTTCAGTTCTGGGGCAGGGGTTATTTATTATCTTGAAACAACCGCTGGGCTTTCAAACGATGTGACTTCGGTCGACCGCTTTACAGGTCGCGGTTTTGTTATTACGAACTGGCACGTTGTTTTCAGAACAAGGTCTGCTGGCGAACAAGAGCCCGCTGCCAATGTTCAACTGTATTTGTTTGGTTTAAGACCATTTGGTATTGCAATCCCAGCGCGTGTTATTGGCGGTTCAGTAGAGCACGACGTTGCGGTTTTGGAGTTTGACGGTGGAAGAAGTCTTGTCAATCGCGAGGGTCTTGACATCAGTACCCCATGGGAAACAAGCCGCGGACTTATCAACAGCCGTGTCAACAGAATTGACAACGGTTCTGGCGGTTTAAAAGTAAACCCAGATACAAGTTACGATGCAATTGCACCTGCGCGATTACCAACCGAGATTGGCGGATTCTTTGGTTGTGTCCCAGTAGGTCGCACAATTTTCGCCGTAGGTAACCCAATCGGAAATGCTATGAGTTTCACCGAAGGTACAGTTTCTGTTTCCAGCGAAGTAATCCGTTTGGACGCTATGGACGGGCAAGGGGTTCAAATTGACGGACGCGGTTGGGTCTTTAACCGAGTTATGAGAATCTCGGCTGCGATTAACTCGGGTAACTCTGGCGGCGGTGTGTTTAACCAAAGCCGCGAACTCGTTGGCATTACCCAAGCCCGCATGATGTGGCACAACGAACCGCGCGACCCAGTTGATAATATCGCGTATGTGATTCCGCTTGACGTTGCAATCCCAATTGCACGCCAAATTATCGATAGGGCAGGCGGTACTACAAACTATGTAGCGTGGCTTAACCGCGTTGATGCGCGCTTTACGGTTTATGATAGAAACCCGCACGTAGAGTTCATAAACGGTATGTTGACCCTCACGGCAAATGTTTTCATCGATGAAATTACAGGTGCTTCAAGACCAAACCTTGGCGTAGGAACCCAACTTTTAAGCGTTAAAATCTACCAAGACGGTATTTCCGACCCACAAAGATTTACCCTCACACGCGCGCACCAGTTCCGTGAACTAATGATTAGGGGCTACGGCGACCACCAACGCGTTTACGTAGGTGTCAGAATCGACGTTGGTGATGCAATCACGTATCTGCAACTTTGACTTTAAATTTATATCTCTTGGACCTCGTCAAGTTCTGACGGGGTTTCTTGTTTTTGTTTTGGGTTCCTAAGTCGCCGAACCAACGCGACCAACCCATAGACCAGGGGAGTGTCCAAAATTATAATGATGAACTTTATCACAAGCGTACCCCAAAATATGGTCCAGACTTCGCCAATTGCCATGACGCCCACGAACATCCCGAAAACAAAAATCACGGTGTCGACCGTTTGCGAAATCACGGTTGAAACGGTGTTTCTAAGCCATAAAAATCGGTCCTTGGTTTTCTTTTTTAGGAAAGCAAAAATCTCGTTGTCAATAAATTGTGCCACCAAAAACCCGACAGACCCAACAAAGAAATATCTAAGTGTGCTGGACAAAATAAAATTGAAAGTTTCTTCATGTTCGGCGAAACTCTCGTGCGCGGGCATTATGACGGTCAAATAAGCGAGCAACATGGTCATGACACGCGCCCCTAAACCCACCAAGACCGCAAAGTGGGCATACTTTTTGCCGTACTCGTTCCCAATCGTGTCGGTTATCGGGAAGGTGAAAAACGAATACCAGATACTCGCGACCACCACGGGAATGCCGAAAATGACGGTGACTTTTTGCGCTGTGAAAGCCAAAACCACCAACCCAACGACCATGACAGAAGTCAGGGCAATAAGGATTTTCCAGTCCCGCGCGGTCCAATCTTTTTCAGGTTTCATACTCCCTCGCATTTTCCAAGGGGTCATCTCTCTCTCTCTCTCTCTCTCTCTCGTGCGCAAAATTTTCATACTCAAAGCA
>WQSK01000077.1 GCA_009787915.1 Bacillota bacterium | reverse complement strand
AAGGCAAATTATTTTTGCTAGATTATTATTAATACAAAAGACTTTAACCAAAGATGATGCTGGGGGTGGAATATGAAGCGTGAAAAATCTATGTTGCGAAAACACGCGTCGCAAGCAAAATCTCGTTTAGCCGCGGGCTTTTGGGATGTTGGTCATTCAAAAGTTTCTCTTACAAACATAAATGACCCGATGTGTGCGGACGAACAGTTTTACCGCCGCATTGAAACCTTTTTACGAGAGGGCGAGGAAAACCCACTTCAGCACATGTTAGATGCGGATTATATGTCCACGCTTTCAGATGCCGACCGACAAAGATACGTTTTAAATATGAGTTTTCGTGTCGCGAAAAGCATTGAAAGATACAATAATGTATGTTAGCCTAAATATGTGATTAACAAAGATTTGTCCGAAGTTCAAAAACAAATTGTGACGGCACCAGTGGGGGCTAGTATTGTTACCGCGGGTGCGGGGTCGGGCAAGACCCGTGTTTTGACCAACCGTATATTGTATCTTTTGGAAAATGGGTTTGCTGGGCACGAGATTTTGGCTCTTACATTTACGAACAAGGCTGCGGGTGAAATGCGTCGCCGAATCGAGGAAGGCCTTGGAGGTGAATGCAAAGTTTATTTGGGTACCTTCCACGCGTGGTGTGCGAGATTTTTGCGCATGAATATTGGACCTCCGTATACAAATAATTTTACAATCTATGATGCAAAAGACAGTGCAAAAATTATGAAAGAAGTTGATGACGACCCTATTTTGTATGCGAAAAAACTCGAGGCTTCAAACGCGATTGACTTTAACGGGTTGTTGGAAAAGACGCATGAGATTCTTTCGACAAATCAGGTTGTGCGCGAGCATATCCAAAAAACACTGCGTTATATCTTGGTTGACGAGTTCCAAGACACGAATGAAATCCAATATAACATTGTAAAGATTTTGGCGGGTTACCATAAAAATATCACAGTAGTAGGTGACGAGGACCAATGTATTTATTCTTGGCGCGGTGCAAATATTGGTAATTTGGAATCCTTTTTAAAGGACTTTCCAGACGTCAAAATATTTAAACTTGAACAAAATTTTCGTTCTGCAAAAAACATTGTCGACATGGCGAACTTGTTGATTTCCCACAATACGACGCGATTGGATAAGGTTCTTCACAGTAACTTGCCAAGTGGCAAAATCCGATTAAACAGTTATTTTGACGAGCGACATGAAGCCCGTTCAGTTGCTATGCAGATTGCTTCTGAGCGCAACAATCGCGGAACCCCGTACAAAAATTTTGCGGTTCTTATGCGCATGAACGCGACGACCAGAAACTTTGAGGAGGAGTTCCGCAGTTTTGGTATTCCGCATCTTATATGGGGAGGTTTTAAGTTTTACGAGCGTGCCGAAATTAAATCCACAATTAATTACTTGCGTATTTTGTGTAACCCAAAAGACGAAGCCGCGGTTGTGGGTGCGCTTGGTTGGCCCAAAAGAGGTGTTGGGGAAACAACGATTGCGAAACTCCGCGACCATGCAACTGCGACAGGGGTATGTTTGCTTGACGCCGCATTAAACCCGCCTAAACTGCCTGCAAAGGCTTCACAGGGACTCTTGTTGTTCAAAGAAACTGTTGCTTCATTAAAGAACATGTACAAGCAAACGACACTTGGGGTGCTTGCAAAAAGTTTGATTTCAACAATCGGTATTGAAGAATTTTTGGATACGGGGAAAGAGGAAGATGCCTCACGATTGGAAAACGTTCGACAATTGGAAATTGCAATAAAGTCGTGGGCGCATGAACATCCGTTTGCCACGCTCGATGATTATCTACAGAATGTTGCTTTGGTGCAAGACACCGATACCGATATTAACGACGCGGTTGTAATCTCGACTATTCACAGTGCCAAGGGTTTGGAATTTGATACGGTTTTTATCGTGGCGTTAGAGGACGGCATTTTTCCAACAGAGCGGTCAAAAGAAAGTTATGCTCAGCACCAAGAGGAGCGCAGATTGTTGTATGTGGCGGCAACAAGGGCGATGAGGAATTTGTATCTAAGTCATGCCGAGTCGCGGTATTTTATGGGCTCAAGAAACATTATGCAACCAAGCCCGTTTCTTGAAGAATGCGGTTTGTTGGATTGAGTTTGTTTTAGACATCCAAACTTATGCGAATTGCGCGGGCAATTTTTTGCATGTCATCAAAAGATAAAGTATCAATCTTGTGAATCAGGCGGGTCTTGTCTATGGTTTTTATTTGCTCGCACAAGACAGTGCTTTCATTCCATTTGACGTGGGTGGGGAGGTTCGCCTTGGTTGTGCGTGATGTTATGCAAGCAACGATGACGGTTGGCGAGAATCTGTTTCCAATATCGTTTTGAACAATGAGGACGGGGCGGCGACCGTTTTGCTCGCTGCCTATACCATTATCGCCAATGTCGGCGAGATAAATCGACCCTCTTTCGTACATACTTATGATACGCTTTTGCTTGCTTTTTTGCTAAAAGTATGTTATTGTGTCTTCACAATGACTATTGTAATTGCTTATCCTGGGACTGGGAAATCAACATTGGCAGAGAAGTACAGTAATGTTGCGGACCCAGATTTTCCATTTAATAATATCAATATTGTAAAACACAAGATTGGGGAGGCGGTAAACCTTCATGGCGCGGATATCGTAATGTTTCCTTTTACAAAACCAAATATCCCAATTATTCGTGAGGCACTGGAAACGCGTGCCATTTTAAAAGCGGATGTTATAATTGTATATCCATCTGAGGATTGTGCTGATGACTATGAAAGGCGTTACAAAGGACGTGACAAAGGATATGATGCGGCAAACGTAAAATATAAAGACGAAATACCTGATATCGTATCAGAAATGGAGCAATTTGACGCAGAAGAAATTTTTAAAATACGCCAATATTATGAAAATACAAATGGTGGGACTATTACGAAAGTTGAGTTGAAATTGAACCAGAACCTATCAGACGCTTTGGTTGGACTTGGTGTGAAACTTGTTCCCAAAGACAAAATTGTTGAACTTCCTGAGGCCTGAATATTTATTTAGTTCGCTTGACGTTTATATTTGTACGTGGTAAACTTGAAATGTGAAAAATCTTTTGGAGTATCAAGAGGTCGACAAAAAACGCTTGGCGTTGTTGCAATCCGTGGAGGGTGGCAAGATTAAGACCGAACTTACGACCGCCAGCAAGGTGCTAAACGATGCGCGTGTTGCCTTGCTTGATTTAGAAAACGATGCGAAGAATTTACAGAGTACGTACAACGCGATTACAAAACATCTTAACGGGCATTTAAAAACCGCCGAGAAGATTATTGCGTCAAAAACGGATTCAAGTGCAAACGAGGTTTCAGAAACAACCGCGAACCTTGGAACATTGGAAAATCAATTGGAAACAATTGCGCGAAACATAAGTGCGAAACTAAAGTTGTTCGAGGAAAAAAAATCTGCGGTCATTCGCGCCCAGACGATTATCAAAAATTTGACTCCGCAACTAGAGGCTTCAAAAGCAAAATTGAAACCGCAGTTGGATGCTTTTGATGCCGAGTTGGTTAAAATCGCAGGCGGTCTTGATAAAGATTTGTTTACAAAATACAAAGCGCGCCGAAAAACCGAGATGAAACCAACAAACATTGTTGTGCCGATTATCAACAAGCGTTGCGGTGCATGCCATTTTGAAATGCCTTTGTCATTGATTAACAAAACCGTGAGTGCGGGATATATACTTTGCGAAGAATGCGGAAAAATTTTGTACAAGGATAAGTAATGGATGCATTAGAACGATTTAACGGGTTGGTTGAAAAACTTTTGTCAACCAGCGGACGATTAGAAAAAGAAAGTTATTTAAAAGAGTATTCAAAGGACAAAGATGTCTTGGAGATTTTAAAATTTTTATTCGACCCATATGTTGTTACGGGGATAAGCGATAAAAAATTGGACAAAGCCAAAAAGAAAGGTGCACTCCCGATGTTGATTATGACTTTGATGCACGTGGATTTCATGGATGTTATTGCGTACTTTCGCAAACACAACACTGGACGTGACCAAGATGTTAATTACCTTGTTGACTCTGCAAATAACACACCTCATCGCGAACTTATGTACGGGATTATAAAGCGCGATTTGAAACTTGGTATTCAAAACACGACACTTAACAAAGTATTTGGAGAAGGTTTTGTTCCGAAGTTTGATGTTATGCTTGCCGAAAGTTACGAAGAAAACCAACCGCACCTCGTTGATAAAGATTTCATAATCACCGAAAAATTTGACGGGATTCGTTGTTTGCTTTTGTTTGAAAACGGTGAACCATCATTTAGAACACGTGGTGGACAAGCCGTTTTTGACCTAGTTGAATTAACCGAACAAGTCAAACATCTTGACCCGAATTTTGTGTATGACGGAGAGTTGCTTTTGGAAAACCCAGACGGTTTAAAGAGCGATGACCTATATCGTGCGACGGTAAAAGTTGTAAATGCCGACGGTGCGAAAAAAGGTGTTGTTTTCAACATATTTGACATGGTTTCACGCGAAGGTTTCAAAAACGGTATCGATTTAACGCCTTGTATTGACCGAAAGACACGAATTAATACTATTATTACAGATTTACACAAAAAAAAACTTGCACCTATGTTAAAGCCCGTAGAGATTTTTTATATGGGGCGCGATACAAAAAAAATCGACTTTCACCTTGACCGTCTTGTTAAAAAAGGGGCAGAGGGTGTCATGCTTAATGTTGCTGATGCGCCTTATGAATCAAAGCGCACAAAGAATCTTTTAAAGGTCAAAAAATTCTATACTGCCGATGTTTTGGTTGTTGATGTTGAGGAGGGCTCGGGCGCGAATGTGGGGAAACTTGGTGCGGTATATGTCAAGTTTATCGGTCCTGATAAAAAAGAATACACATGTAAGGTGGGCAGTGGCTTTAAACAAGAAGAACGCGAACAATTTTGGGCGGATAAAAACCTTATAAAGGACAAAATAATTGAGATTGG
>WQSK01000076.1 GCA_009787915.1 Bacillota bacterium | reverse complement strand
AAGACCATACAGCCCACAGAGTTCATGTTCACGGTGACGGCTTTTATAGCGAGCATAAACCGTGACATCTCGCCACCGCTTATGATGTGAGAAAGCGGTTTTAGTGAAACCCCTGCGTTTGCCGAAAACAAAAAGTTGACGCCCTCAACCGTTATTTCATCGACCAAAAACTTTGCGGACGGCATCCCGAGGTCATGGAGGTGACCAACAATTTTCCCAGCCATCTCGCGCGCAACCGCTGTTCGAACCGCAACAAGTTCCCCACCCAAACTCTCCACCTCGGTTTGTTTTTGTGCAATTTGTTTGTTGATACGTTCAATATCCTCCTCGCTTCTCTCAAGCATCTCTAACTTTGAACTAACATCAGCCAGGTGCTTCAAAATATCGTCGACCGAGTTCCCATATTTTCGCTTCAAAACCTTGATGTCATCCAATCGTTCGGTCACGCGCTTGTATTCTTCTTCGTCGAACTCCATGTTTTCACAGTAACCCGATATGTCTGAACCGACATCATCAATCTCGGCTTTAAGCGATTGAACCGTTGTCAAAAATTTTTCAATACACTTGTCAAGGTTCGATATCCCACCAAGGCTTGAAACCGCCTGTTTAATTTGACTGGCAATTCCATCGTCACCTTCAAAGTACGCCACGGTTTGCGCCAACCCCATTTTAAGACGCTCAAAGTTCTGCATAACATTTTTTCGTTCCAACAAATCTTCGTCCTCACCCTTTTTTGGGTTTACCTGCTCGATTTCATTGATTTGAAATTTGTACATATCAACAAGACGCTTCCTCTCGAAATCATCCCCGCCGTAGACTTTAAGTTGTTTTTTCAACTCCCCTAGTTCACACACCGCCCCTTCATATGCAAGGCGCGCCCTCACAATTTTTTGTCCGCCAAAAGAATCCAAAATCGTCACATGGTTTTTTGGTTTTAACAAAACCTCGGTGTCGTGCTGGCCGTGCATGTCCGCCAAAACGGAGGCGACCTTTGCAAGAACCTCGGTTGTGACAACAACACCATTTACACGGCAATCGCCCTGACCGCTGGCTTTCAAAACCCTTGATAAAATAACATTGTTATCCGAAACCTCGGCACCACAAATTTCGGTAATCCGTTTTTTTTCATCCTCGTCAATCGAAAAGACCGCATCCACGCGCGCCGAAGTTGCCCCCTGCTTAATAATGGACTTTTGCAATCGAGCACCCATTATAAAGTTAAAACTCCCGATAATGATACTTTTCCCCGCACCCGTTTCACCCGTCAAGACGTTTAGCCCCTTGCCGAATTCAATCTCGACATCATCAACAAGCGCAACATTCTGGATGTGTAAACTGGTTATCATTTGTCCTCCGTTGGTTTTTCAACAAAAGAATCCAAGTCCCGTATAATTTCGGTTATGCGTCCTTTTTGTTTGTCGGTTGCCTTAACGACGTCTTTGACCATTTTTGCGGCAGATGCAAAAAGTTCAACAACCTTTTCAAAATCTTTTTCAGATTCTATTTGCTTGATTATTTTTTCGATGTTTTCCATGTCGCCACTCCTTTTTCAACTTTGTTGCCAGTATAATACATAATTGTAAACTCGTCACCTATTTTTAGTTTAGACAAATCTTTATCGGTTTTGGAAAAACCCTTTCTTAAAATTTCCATAGGGTTAAGACCCTCGAGTTTCGTCATAAAGTTTTCAACCCGCGCGCTGTGCAAGGTTGTTTTCTCGCGAATTATTGTAATCAAATCGCTTTTAAGTTTCGCATCTTTGTCTATTTTTGCCTGTAAACGATATATCATACTTGAGCGCAAATTTTGCCACAGACGTAAAACCCTCTCTCGGTCGGTCAAAACTTCACGCACGCAAAGTTCGGCGGCGGCACTCGGGGTAGGCGCCCGCAAATCCGCCACAAAGTCCACAAGCGTAAAATCCGTTTCATGCCCAACCGCGGATACGATTGGTTTCTTGGATGAAAAAACTGCACGCGCAACAACCTCGGTATTAAAAGCCATGAGGTCCTCGGCACTCCCACCGCCCCTTGCCAAAATGATTACGTCAACATCGGTTTTTTGCATGAGTTCAATCGCTGACACAATTTCATTTTCCGCACCAACCCCCTGGACACGAGTATCACAAAATGCAATATCCAACCCTGGGTTTCTGCGGTGCGCAACGTTTTTTATATCGTGAATTACTGCACCTGTTTTGCTGGTAACGATACCCAACTTTTTAATCTCGGTCGGTATTTGCTTTTTTTGCGCCGCGTCAAAAAGCCCCTCTTTCTTCAACTTTTCTTGGAGTTCCAAAAACAACTTGTAAAGTGCCGACACCCCGAACTTTTCACACCTCGACACGGTGAGGTTGATTTTCCCCGCCTTGTGCCAATAACCAACATTTCCACGAACAATAACTTTTGTACCTTCACCAAGGAGTTTCCCGCCCTCGGTCATAATCCCAGGGACAAATGTTACGCACTGAACCGTTGCGTTCTCATCCCGAAGATTAAAATACACCCCGTTGCCGCTTTGCTTGATACCCGAGATATCACCAATAACCTCTATACCATGCAAAAGCGTTTCGGCATCAAAAACCTGTTTGATATAATTATTTAACTGAGTTACTGTAATCCCGCGTTCAACCATATGGCTAACTCCTCTCTTGTTGTGACTGGTAAACTTGGTGTTTGACGGATGGCCGTTGCAACAACGTGACGTTGACGCGTAGACCCGTCGTGCCCCACGGTCAAAAGTGTCCCCCCGCGTGGCAATGGACGCATGTTCCAATATACCTCGGATATCATTGACCAACTTGAATACAAAACATATGTCATCTGGAGTCCATTATATATAGAAGAATAATTATTAGAATGGTCATGCCCTGAAAAAAAGTTACGCACACGTCCCGTTTCTTGGATTGCGTTGAAAAAATCGGCTGTACATTCTGGTGCGTGGACACGGCTCCTAGTTGGCCTGTGCATAGAGTCACGCTTGTAACCAAAAACGTGTTCGCCGTAATACCACGCGTTGTGAAACTCGCGCAAAGGTATATGTTTCATAATAGTGGACTCTACATCAGGGTTTCCCGCTTTGACCCAGCGAAACCAATCAATTTGCCCCTGCGGAATCGCACGATAGTTCTGGCTCACCCCATATTGTATTTCACACCCCATCAAATAAAGAGTGTGAGCAATATTATTGTAACGATTTACAAGATTTATGAAATAATTCCCACTTACACGGTACAAACTGTTTGGTCCGAACAAAAATAGGCCGTTCTCGGTATTGCCAAGTTGTCCCGCTATGTAGTTTCGGTCGGCTTTACCGCGCTCGTCATGATTGCCGATTATCGCCGCCCATGGAATACCATAGCCGTCCATATGACGTACCAACTGGTTCATTGAAAGATTGTTCCAAAAAAATCCTACGTTATCGCCCATAAGAACGATAAGGTCGGGCTCGGTCAAGGCAACAAGGTAATCCATCATCCTAAACGTACGCGGCGAACCAAACAAAGATATATGTAAATCCGCCAACATCAGTACGCGTAAATCTCGGTCCTCGGGTATCCTGAGTTCATGCCCCGCGACACCCCTCAGCGCATTAAAGTCAGACTCTGGCGTCCAGTTATACCCCGTTTTTTCACCCCTAAGCGGTATCAATATATACGTCGCCATAGCACTTATAGGTAAAACAACGGTTATAAAAACAACGAGCGAAACACTGATAGCAATCTTTGCGCGCCTTGACAGAGGTTTTCTTGGCGGTTTTTCTATGACGATATCTTCTTGAAGTTGGGTGCTCCCAATTTTGTAATCTGCCATATGCTACACCTTTGCCAAAACGCCGTTTACAAACGAACCGCTCTTATCCGTGCCGTATTTTTTTGCGATTTCGACACACTCGCTAAGCACAACCTTTTTGTCGGTCTTTGTGTATTTGATTTCCGCAATACCGAGGCGTATCGCCGCCAAGTCCGTTTTAAAAACACGGTCGATTGTAAAGCCTTCGAGTTTTTCAGCCAACACTTTGTTGATTTCATCCATGTTGTCGATTGCGCTTTTATATAGGTTGTCAATATATTCGCGCTCGGGACCAACGGGGGTTTCTTCGTTACTTGCCAACTCAAAAAGTTCCGCCTGCCCCGAATCTTCAAAGCCCAACGGAAACAACATCCTAAATACAATCTCGCGCGATTTTTTACGACTTACCGCCATCACGCACCTTTTTTTTCTGGTTGCGCGCACGCAGGTTTTGCGACGCTGCTGATTCTTACATTTACATTTTTGATTTTGCCGTCAATGTTTTCGCCAACCGCCGCAAGCACACACTCTTGCACCCTGTAACTTACATCTGCCGCACTGTAGCCGTACTTTACACAAATGCTGACATCAATCACAACACCGTCCAACTCGAACGTTACGTCAACTCCGCTGAAAAGACTCCGTCTAAAAATTCGGCGGAACTTCCAAACGTCGGGTGACAAACGGTCTACCCCGTCCACGTTTTGAACCGACAAAACAACGATGTTGTTAAGAAGCCCACTGTGGAATCGGGTCCGCCCAATGAATCTTTCGTTTTCAAAATGTACGATGCTATCCATACGTTTATGTTATCACACAAAGATACTTTTGTAAACACTTATATGGTTGGGATTTGCTGGGATTTATAATACTGTTTGGCATCGATTTGTAACTCTCGCTTTTTTGAAAAAGATTGTTCAAACCTTTTGTTAATTTGCTCCCTGATTCTTTCGATTTCTTTTGGGTCAATTATTTCTTCGAATTGAACAACTTCATAAAATTCGTCTGGGCTATTGTCCGCAAACATTATGTCGTCATACCATTTTCCATTGTCATCACCAAACACATGCTTCAACTCTTTATATCCGCCATCAGGTTGTGTTACACAATAATCAACTTCCACACAACCACTGTTTTTATAAGAAATATGTTTACCCGATACAACAGAATCATCGCCAGCAATCCCTTCAACAAAGCGAACCTCGGTGTCTTTGCCTTCAATGTTT
>WQSK01000075.1 GCA_009787915.1 Bacillota bacterium | reverse complement strand
CCCGATTGTTTTCCTACACGGATGGGGTGCAGGCGCAGATTCTTTTGCGCCGATTTCACGATTTTTTTCTTCACGAACAAAATGTGTGATGATTGATTTTGATTGTAATCCAAAAAAAGTCATGACCCTTGAAGATTATGTAGAGGTTGTTGAAGAACAAATCACAAAAGAAAAGTTGTCGCACTTTGATATTGTTGCGCACAGTTTTGGCTGTAGAGTTGCCGCAATTTTGGTTGCAAGAAACCCCCACATGGTTAGGCGTTTGGTGCTGACGGGTGCGGCGGGGTTAAGACCCAAATTCAGCATCGTCAAATGGTCACGAATTCGTATATATAAAACTTTTAAAATCGGCAAAGGGAGTTCGGATTATCGGAAACTCTCGCGAACGGGAAAGCGCACTTTTCAAAACATTATTCACCGCGATTTGAGTTACGAGGTTTCGCTTATAAAAAGTCCGACACTCTTGATTTTTGGTTCCAAAGATAAATCGACACCACCGTACATGGCGAGGCGGTGGGCAAAGTTACAGAAAAATGCCGTCTTAAAAATTTACAGTCGCGCTGGGCATTATGCGTTTCTTGATGACACACCGCGGTTTATAAACGACGTATTTAATTTCTTGGAGGTAGAAAAATGTTAGCACTGCAAATTGTTTTATCCGTAATCACCGCGCTTTTATTATTTGGGTTGTCGATTAAGTTCGTACACATTTTGCAACTTGAAGGCTATCGACAACGTAACTTTGTTGCATGGTTGTTTTCAAAGAGGTTTTTTCCCGCAATATTTTCTTTGAACAAAAAAGCAAAAGTCCCGCTCCGATATACACCGCGCGTCATAAGGCTTTTTGTCGCAATCAATCTCTTGGCAAAACTTGGGTCATTCGTGGTTTCGTTTTTTGTACATGTGTGGTACTTGCCGTTGCTCGCACTTGCATTGCCAGTTATTGTGTTGTTGGCTTCGGTTTTAATGATTCCGATAGAGCACCTTATAAAACAAAAATTCATCCGCAGAGCCCAAAAAAAATTGTTTTCAAAAGAACACAAAGACCTAATCCGCATAGGAATAGCAGGCAGTTTTGGAAAGACCACAACAAAAAACATCTTGGGCGCAATGTTGTCTGAAAAGTACAAAGTCGTCACAAGCCCCGCGAGTTTCAATACTCCAATGGGTTTTGCGAGGACGATTTTGGGCGAATTAAAACCAGACACAGAAATTTTAATCATGGAAATGGGCGAGCGTTACCCAGGTGATATAAAAGAGATGTGCGAACTTTTTAAACCTCATCATGGGATTATCACAAGTATCGGGGCGGCACACCTAAAAACCTTCAAAACTGTTGAAAACGCACGGAAAGAAATCTATGAGTTAAAAACTTTTGTTTCAAAATTAAACGGTATTCTTATAAACGGGGACGATGATATTAAAGTTGAAGAATTTGAAACAAAGTTGCTTGGAAAACACAACCAGTTGAACCTGACATTGTGCGCGCAGATGGCGAGGGAACTCGGGGTTTCCGATGAACAAATTAAAGATGCAGTAACAAAAATCCCCCCTGTCCCGCACAGATTAGAACACAGTGTTGCACCAACAGGGGTTCATATTTTGGATGATAGTTATAACTCTAACCCCTCGGGTGCGGGTGCGGCACTTGATGTTTTGTTGGGTCTTAAAAATGAGAATAAGGGTTCCGCAATTGTCATGACCCCAGGTATGGTAGAATTGGGGGAACACCAGTATTTCGAGAACTATAACTTTGCAAAAAAGATGTCAAGTATCGCAGATTCCGTCATTATCGTTGGTGATACGAACAAAGAAGCCATAAATTCTGGGCTTTTGGATTCGGGTTTTTCAAGGGAAAAAATTTTTCATGCACAAAACATTGATGAAGCAAAAGGGTTGTTCCCGACACTTTTGAAATCAGGGGATGTGTTGCTTATAGAGAACGACTTGCCAGATAATTTCTGAGTATGTTACATTGCGTTTGTGATTCAAAAGATAAAATCATTTGGAATTGACGGGGTGGACGGCTATGTCGTTGACGTCGAGATTGACATTGCGAAAGGCTTGCCGTCGTTTACGCTTGTTGGGCTCCCAGACACGAGCATTAAGGAAAGCCGCGAGCGTGTGACATCTGCCATTAAAAACACGGGGTTCAAAGTTCCTGTTGGGAAAATTATTGTAAACCTTGCCCCCGCGGATATGCGCAAGGAGGGTCCGATATATGACCTCGCGATTGCGATTGGGATTTTATCGGCCAGTGGCGATGATGTTTTTAGTAAAAAAACTCTGGACAAAACAAAGGGGACGGCTTTTATCGGGGAGTTGGGACTTGATGGGACCTTGCGCCGTGTAAACGGGATTTTACCGATGTTGTTGTCGGCGGTAAAGTGCGGTATCAAACGCGTAATTATCCCGCATGGGAATGTGGATGAAGCCAGTTTTGTCGAGGGCATAGATGTTTTTCATGCAAAGACCCTTGGTGATGTAATTCGGTGGGTTAATGGTGAAGAAAAAATTTTGGAACAGGTCGCTGTGAATTCTTTTGACAGTATCAAAAAGAATATCACTTTTTCCGAGGACCTTAAATTTATTCGCGGTCAATATATGGCAAAGCGTGCCCTCGAAATCGCGGCGGCGGGCGGTCACAATATTTTGTTCATAGGCCCACCTGGGAGCGGTAAAACAATGCTCGCCAAATGCCTCCCTGGGATTATGCCAGACATGACCATAGATGAGAGTATTGAATCCACAAAAATTCATAGCATCGCAGGAATTTTAAACACCGACGGGAGTAACTTAGGTATTGTTGCAAGCCGCCCTTTTCGGAGTCCTCACCACACCGCAAGTCGTGTCGCTTTGGTAGGCGGGGGAAGTCACGCGGGTCCTGGTGAAATATCTTTGGCGCATAACGGTGTTTTGTTTTTGGACGAATTGGCGGAATACTCTCGCGCCTGTTTGGAGGTTTTGCGCCAACCCTTGGAGGACAACCGAATCACAATAGCGCGCGCACATGCAACGGTTGATTATCCTGCGTCGTTTACTTTGGTCGCAAGCATGAACCCATGCCCATGTGGTCACTTTGGTTCGCGGACTTCAAAGTGTGTTTGCAGTTCAACCGCGCGCCAACGATATTTGCAAAAATTGTCAGGGCCTTTGCTGGACAGAATCGATATGCACATAGATGTAAACAATGTGACCTATGATGATTTGGCTTCCAAAGCCACAGGGGAGCCAAGTTCCGATGTTAAAACTCGTGTTTCCAAAGCCCGCGATGTTCAGACCTTGCGTTTTAGGGGAACCGATATTTTTTCAAACGCAAAAATGACGACGCAACAGGTGAAAACGTTTTGCGAAATCGACGAATCTTGCGAATCGGCACTTAGAATGGCGTTCGAGAGGTTGAATCTATCAGCCCGTGCATACACCAGAATTTTGAAAGTCGCGCGCACAATTGCTGACCTTGCTGGGAGTGAAACAATCACCCAAGACCACATAAACGAGGCTATTGGTTATCGAAGTCTTGATAGGAAATATGAAATATGATTCACGATGAGGAAGAAATCAAAGAGTTTAAAAAACAGGGTATTCACGTCATCCGCAGAGGAGATAAAAATTATCCGTCACGATTAAACGAACTTCGCCAACCTCCGCCCGTTTTGTATTGCAAGGGTGAGTTGTCGTTGCTTGAACGTCCGTCTATTGCGATTGTGGGAACGCGAACTTGCACGCGATATGGGGTAGAGGTCGCAAAACGTTTTTCAAAAAAGTTCGCAGAAGCAGGCGCGGTTGTGATAAGCGGTCTTGCCGACGGGATAGATACGGCAGCGCATCAAGGTGCGTGCGAAGTCGGTGCCGAGAACACGATTGCGGTTTTGGGTAACGGAGTAAATTATTTTTATCCCTCAACGAATCGGGATTTGCAAAACAAAATTGGTGAAAAAGGACTTTTGATTTCCGAATACTTGCCAAATGAAAAGAGTAGCAAATTCTTTTTCCCAGCGCGCAACCGAATTGTTGCGGCACTCGCGAGTGCACTCCTAATTGTCGAGGCCGACCTGAAAAGCGGTACTATGATAACAAAAGATTTTGCGCTTGAACTTGGTATTGACGTTTTT
The DNA here is from genome assembly GCA_009787915.1 of Bacillota bacterium. GTDB lineage: Bacteria > Bacillota > Clostridia > Christensenellales > UBA1242 > WQSK01. Next base: position 918 of record WQSK01000075.1, on the reverse strand, counting down.
GCTGTGCCTGGAAATGTCACAAGCCTGCAAAGCCGTGGCACAAACGCAATTATCAAAGAGGCCCACGTTGCAATTGCCTGCGAACCTGATGATGTTTTATCTGTTTTTGGTATAACAAGTCCCAAGGGCAAAACACCAAAAGTGAAACTCCCGCCCGTACAATTATCTTTTGATGAAAAACGCGTATTGGACATTATTGGAAAAGAAGAAATTCATATCGACGACTTGATTGAACAAACAGGTATGGAGTTCGGGCAATTTTCTTCGCTTTTAACAAATATGGAAATGCGCGGTCTTGTTCAAAAGTACCCAGGTAACATTTTTACACGCAAAAATCGTTGACAAAATCCGCAAGTTCATGTATTATAACGACAAGACTTTTAGGAAAAAAAGGGGAAAACCAAATGAAAGAACCAGTAAAAAAACTACTTAGCGCAGTCGTCCTCCCATTGGCGGTAACAGGTGCAGTCAATGTGTTTACGTCTTGTACCCAACCAAATGCGCCAAAACCTCCAGTCGAGGACCAAAGAACACCATGCCCAGACGGCTGCGGTGCATTACTTAAACCAGGCGAAGAATGCCCAAATTGTACAATTACCGTAGTGCCTCCGCCAAAGTGCAGCGAGTGCGGGGGAAAACTCATAGACGGAGAATGTATTAACGAAGATTGCATGGAGTATAAAGGTCCAGGACAACCGATTGATACAAGGGAGCAACTTAATGCACCAACAAATTTGAGATTACGCAGTCAAGGTGCTTCATTCATGTGGAGCCATTCACCCATGAATGTTGCCCATAGTTTTCGTGTCTATGTAGACGGATACCCAACAGAATTTATTATTCCTAATAATGGTACGGGTTTTAGCACTGCATTGTTGGGTTTGGCACCTGGCACAACGGTTACACTTAATGTTCGTG
>WQSK01000074.1 GCA_009787915.1 Bacillota bacterium | reverse complement strand
GTTTTTTAAGGGCAGCAACCTTTTTCCAAAGGGCTTTGGTTGCGTCCGTGGCACCAACAAGGAACTCCTCCCCGCCTTGGTACGGAGTCACATTTTTCCGTATGAAATCCGCAACATTGACTTCCTGTTGCCAAAGTCCTGCTTTAAATTCGTTCAATATAGCCATACAAAAATTATATCCTAAACACGAAGGCAAGGCAACAGGTTTTTATCGAATTATTTTCTCGTTATCGGAAATTCTTTCCGCCATTCTCTTCATTATAAATGTATTCGATGTATTTCCACTCTCACCATACAAATCTAATTCAATCAGCCTCATGACTTCTCCGAACTCTGGGTTTTGCTCCCCGAACAAATCAACCAAAGCATAAAATTCATCACGTGATTTTTCAAAATCATCCACCGCTTCATTATAAGTGAGTTCGGCCAATTCAACCGTCATATCACGACCGCACTCCTTTACATAATCATCGAATTGCAACTTATAGTCATGAATCTTGCGCCGTTTTTCATCAAGGGCACGAAAAAGCGCAACAATATCCGCCACCTTTACTGTTGGTGGTGTTTGTTTTTTGTTTTTGGGATTGAACACGGTCACTTCTTTTTTCATAGGTGCGATAATCATCGTACCAATAGTAGCATATTTATTTTGCCAAGTCAACGATATTCAAAATATCATCAAGCGACAACTTGCCATAGCCTCCCAAAACAACATCGGTTGGAAAAACCGTTTTGACGACCTCTTTGGCTTCCGAAACATCAATGTTAAGTTCTTTTAAACTAACAGGCAAGTTCAGTGACTTGAAAAACTTTTCCAAATAAACGATACCTTTCTTCATGGTTTCGGCATCGGTTTTGCCCGTGGCCTTCATGACCTCTTTTGCGAACTGAAGAACCTTACCAGGCTTTTTCTCGGCCATGTACTTAAGCCACGCTGGGAAAATAATCGACAAGCCTTGACCGTGCGCAAAGTTATAATGCCCCGATATAAATGACATCTCGATTGGGTGGCTTTCCCATGCCTGTATATTGCGACCAAGTGCCAACATCCCGTTATGCGCAAGGGTCCCAAGCAAACAAAACTCCGCCATACTGTCATATTCAGCAGGGTTTTTGTAGACCTTTGGTGCAATCACAAACATTGACTGAATCGCACCTGTTAGCAACTTATCGGTCACAACAACATTTTCTTCGGGCGAAAAATATCGCTCTAACAAATGCGCCAAGATATCACTCGCGCCATATGCGACCTGCTCTTTCGGGAGTGTTGCACACAATTCTGGGTTCACAAACGCAAACGCTGGGCGCAAACACTCACGTGACAAAACTCTCTTTATCCCAGTTTTGTCATCTTTAACAACACTTGCCGTCGACCCCTCGCTTCCCGCAGCAGGTATCGTAAGCACGACACCCAACGGAAGCGCACCTTTTAATTCTTTTTTTGAATCATAAAAATCCCAAATATTTTTGTTCACCGCACCCGCACAAATCATCTTCGCGGAATCAATTACCGAGCCTCCCCCGACCGCCAATATAAAATCGATTTTGTTCTTTTTGACCAAAGAAATACCTTCAAGGGCGTGAGAGCGCAACGGGTTCGCCGAAACACCTCCATGTTCGAAGTATTTGATGCCCAGATTTTTAAGAGCAAGTGTAATGCGCCCAAGGAGTCCGCTTTTCACAATCGAGTTCTTCCCGTAGTGAATCAACACACGTTTCGCTCCCTGATTTTTGATTTCCTGAGCCAAGACACTTTCGTCATTCTTGCCGAAAATTATCTTGCACGCATTTTTGTAATTAAAGTTTGTCATGTTCATGATTATATCACGCGGTAATTTACTTGGCAACAAATTTGGGGTTGTGCAACCTTAAAAACAGTAGTATTATAGTATGTGGTCATTGGAATCTGTGGAAAATTCGGGAGCGGAAAGTCATATATCGCCAAACAAATAAGCGAGCAAACGGGCTTCGAGATTTTCAACCTTGACAAATTGATTATTAAAAAACTTATGCGCCCGCACATTCGCTGGATTGCGCAAAAACGCCTTGGAACCAAACTAAGTTTAGAGCACACTCACCTGCTATCGAACCTTGGCAAGATGAATAAGAAACTTTTGGGTATTGAAAAACGGATGATACTTTCGTGGGGTAACAAAAAATTAAAGAAACTTGTCAAAAGCGATAAAATTTATTTGGTCGATTTTTTTGGACTCCCGATATCAAAGCACTTCAAAAATTTCAAGGCAAAAGTCCTTGTCCAATCTCCCGAAGAACAAAGAATTGAAAGATTTATGACCCGCAACAATTTTACAAAAGAACAGGTCGCCAACATGGATGCAATCCAACAAGACATCGTTGATTTCGATAAATACAATTTTGACTTCACAATTTGGAACGAGTATAAAACAACACCCACCCTACCAACGGAACTCTTAAAATTTTATTAAGACATGAATTTTGGTGGAGAGTATCGGATTTGAACCGATGACCCCCTGATTGCAAATCAGGTGCTCTAGCCAGCTGAGCTAACCCCCCATACAACAGTTCCAAACTGTAACACAAAGATTGTTTTATTGCAATACTTTTTTGCTAAAAATTACTGTTCAGAGATTTAAATTGTGATAATTGTGTAGTCTATCACAAAGACTACACTATATATAGTGTTTGTAAAATCAAACAACTTTTGGTATACTAACCATATGTCGGAAAATATATCAGAAAAGGTTGATTTAAATCAAGAGGGAGATTCCTCCCCCGAGCAAAAAAAGTTCACCTTTAAAGACACAAAGCAACACCTGCTTGTTTTCCTGCAAGGTCTTGCCTTGGGCGCGACGTTTCGCCTCCCTGGGGTTTCGGGCGGAACCATTGCAATCATCATGGGTGTGTACCACAAACTCTTACACGCGATAAACCACATTTTTTCCGAGTTCAAAAAAAGTGCCATCTTCCTCGGTGTAATCGGGCTTGGTGGGATAATATCGTTTTTTCTACTAAACCGCGTTTTACTCGAAGTCACCGAAGCAATCCCCGCAATCTCGGCGTACTTTTTCATAGGGATGATAATTGCGTCCTTCCCCGCTATATATAAAGATAGCCAAATCAAAATTCGCCAAGCCTCACGAAAACAGATACTGATTGGTCTGATACCGCTATTGATTGGGCTTGGCATCATTGCGGGTCTTGGCGCGATACAAACAAACGTCAATCTTGACTTTACAGGGTTCGCCTATCATGCCTACGTGGTGGTCGCAGGGATTTTAGGAGGCATGGTGTTCATATTACCAGGTTTAAGTTTCATGTACTTCCTTATGATTTTGGGAATCGACAATGATTTTGCGACCGCGGTCGACACGTTTGACTTTTCGTTTATACTACCCTTCGCAATCGGCATGGTCATCGGTCTATTGATTGCGGTCAAGGTCGTATTCTTGCTTCTGAAAAAATTCCGCGCACCGACGTATCTTGTTATTATGGGCTTTTTGGCAGGCTCCATAGTCCTACTCCTCACCGACCCGCAATTTATCCCGAGGGGCGCGGATATCGGTTTTTCAATACTCGCACTGTTTTTGGGTATGGCACTTATCGCTGGGATTACGTTCGCAGCACGATATGTTACCGCACGCAAATCAAAGAGCGACGCGACTAGTCTGTAAAACCAATCTCTACAAACCTTGGCTTGGCATCATCCCGTTTCTTGTTTAGCCTTTTTGCATAATAAACTGTATCAATACCTTCCCCACGCAAGGGGTCGTTCTTGATTGTCTTAACAAGTTCATATCCCCGTTTTTTCAACATCGGTAAATGCGCCGTATTCGTACCCCATGTTCTTGTTCCATGAACGTCGGCCTTTAAATAATCAGGAAGATAATTTTCATAAAAATCGTACATCAAAGTCCCATAACCCCTACACCGAGAACGCGGGTCAACCGCAACTGTCGACAGGTAATTCATCTTACCGTCGGTAAGGCCGCGAAAGTTTTCAATGTCACCCTCGGCACCTTTCGGCAGATTGTTTAAATAGTCGTGCCGAAAACTCATAAAGCCTTCGATATATCTTTCATTTTCAGGCAAAAGCAAAATATTCACTTGCTTCATAAGTCCGCCATAATACCGCATAGGAAAACCGTGTTTTACCAACTCGGAAGGGTCAACATCTTGGAAATCATGAATCCCCCATACGCTGTCTTCCTCTATTTTTTTATCGGTCGTCCCCCTACGCAGACTCAGCGCAGGAACAAAATCTTTTGCGGAAGTACAAAGAGGTGCGAATAATTCCGCGGCCAACTCCGCGCGTCGCCCCCCCCAGAAAGCAATGAACCAGGCCCAGCGACGATGATTATCATTCCATTGCTTGCACGAAAACGTGAAACCATGACTCAATTGTAGCCACTCATAGTCCAAAAGTCAAAAGAATTTGTTGGTTATTCCACGGTAACACTTTTTGCAAGGTTTCTTGGCTTGTCAGGGTCAAGACCCATAAAGTACGTTTTATGGAGCGCAAACAACTGGGCATACATAACCGCAAGACATGACGGTGTCGGTGGAACTTCCCAAACATGGCTATCGCGCGACCGAACTTCGGACTCGGAATTTTTGATTTTTGCGGCGGCTTTTTCATCCTCGGGAACCAACACAATTGACAAAGTATCCGAATCCACAAGTGCCAACGTACCGTGTTTCAACTCCCCCGCGGCAATCCCCTCGGCGTGTTTGTAGGTAATTTCTTTGACCTTAAGCGCAGATTCGTTGGCGATAACCGTGGTTAGACCTTTCCCTAGGAAAAACATTTTTTTGATGTCTTTGTATTTTTTCGCAATAGATTTTATCTCGTCCGATTTTTTGACAATGTCTTTTGCAACAACAATATATTTTTTGAAATCGACCTGCTTCCCAAGCACGTGCGCGGCAACAACTTCACCGACCAAAGCCTGAGCAATAAACGCTTTTGTACTCGCAACCGCGATTTCTTGACCCGCTTTTGTTGGTAAAGACATATTTGAATAGCGACAAATGCTACTGTGTTGAGTATTACAAATCGCAACGGTGAACAAACCTTTTGATTTAAACAACTGGAGCGCA
>WQSK01000073.1 GCA_009787915.1 Bacillota bacterium | reverse complement strand
AATTTTCAATTCGGCATCATCGTAGGCATAGCCTGTGAAACTTTTACTACTGAGTTTATACAGCGGAGGCATACCGATATAAATGTGACCTTCGGTGATGAGTTCTTTCATGTATCGGAAAAAGAACGTGAGCAAAATCGCGCGGATGTGCGCACCGTCTTGGTCGGCATCGGCAAGGATAACGACTTTGTGGTATTTGAGGTTATCAAGGGTAAAGTCCTCCCCTATACTGGTTCCAAGCGCAGAAATAATCGTCCTAAATTCGTCGTTGTCCAAAACCTGGTCAAGGCGTTTTTTCTCGGCGTTTAGGGGTTTACCTTTTAATGGCAAAATCGCTTGGATAGACCTGTCACGGGCCTGTTTCGCGGTACCGCCAGCCGAATCTCCCTCGACTATGAACAGTTCGTTAAGTTCTGGGCGGCGACCTGTACAACTGGCGAGTTTTCCAATCAAGACTCCCCCGTCCAGACTGTTTTTTTGGCGGGCGATGTCTTTGGCGCGGCGTGCGGCTTCACGAACACGGGCGGCACCTTTGGCCTTGTTCATTATGAGTTCAAACAAAGTCCATTTAAGTTTGTCTTTGCCAAGGTCAGAAAAGAAATTCATGAGTTCCGCAAACACAAAGCCTTCGACGTCGGTTTTGGCTTCGGGGTTTCCGAGTTTTGTTTTTGTTTGCCCCTCGAATTGAACCTCGCGCATTTTGATAGCCAAAACCGCGGTCATCCCCTCGCGATAGTCCTCGCCCATGAGGGTGTTTTCTTTTTCTTTTAAGAAACCGTTGGCTTTTGCGATTTGGTTAAAGGCGCGCGTGATTGCCATTTTGAAACCAGTTTCATGCGTACCACCCTCGGATGTCGGGATGTTGTTGACGTAACTAAAAATACTCTCGGCATAACTGTCGGTATGCTGGATTGCGAGTGCCACATACGTTCCGCCCGTTGCGGTGCCTTCGATAAGGAACGGCTCTTGGTAAAGTGCGGTTTTGTTTTCATTGAGGTACAGGGCAAAATCCGACAAACCGCCGTCGTATTTGTATTCGGTGATATAGTTGTTGCTACTAACCTCTTCGCGGAAATCTTGGAACGTGATTTCAATACCTTTGTTTAAAAAAGCAAGTTCTTTTAACCGACGGTTGATTGTGTCGTTAGAAAACTCGCAATTTTTAAACATGTCGCGCGCGGGGAAAAACTTTACATGCGTACCTGTTTGAGGGTCGTCTTTTTGGCGCGGAATTTGTTTTAGGGGGGCTTCGGCCGCACCGTACATGATTTTACTTGGGTCGTCTTTGTGGGGCTGTGGCGAGAACCGAACAAAGTACGTTTTACCACCCTTGTACACCGTGACCTCGCACCATTCGGAAAGCGCGTTTGTGACCGACGCACCAACACCGTGCAAACCGCCCGAATAACTATAGTTTTCACCGCTGAACTTACCGCCCGCGTGGAGTTGGGTAAAGACAACCTCTACACCGCTGATTTTCAAATCTTTGTGCATGTCGACAGGAATACCTCGACCATTGTCCTGAACCGAGATTGAACCGTCTTTGAAAAGTTTAATATCAATTTTGTTCCCGTGACCGTTTGCGACCTCGTCGATACTGTTGTCGACAATTTCCCACAACAAATGGTGCATACCTTTGACACCTGTGCCACCGATATACATACCAGGGCGCATACGCACCGCGTTAAGGCCCTCGAGGACTTGAATCTTACTGCTATCGTATCCCATAATTTTTACGTTAGCACACATTTTTTAATTTTCAAAACGATTTTAGGGGCAAAATTTTACTCAATTACAATAGGAGGTTTTTCTAACTGCCGTTCACGAGAATATTGTTCAAAAACCTTTTCAGATTGGGCGACAATTAAGGACTCTATTTCTTTTGAGTGTGGGTATTCCATGTTAAAGCGCATACCCCCGTTTAAATAATGAGATTGAAAACTTGACATCTCACCATTATATGGTTTACCAGTTCCAAGTCCATAAAATTGATTAAGCAAATCTTTTGCAACATCTTTGTCACCGAAAAACTTGGTCACTCTTTCCATTTCATCGTCTGGGATATAATTTTTATTAGAGCCTATGTTACTAATAATTTTACGAACTATCCAATTGACGTTTGAACCTATGACTGGGTCATCTTTTATTGTATCTCCAGTGCCATAACTTTCGTACTCTCTAGATACTTTTTTAACTTCACTTGTCGGTTGTGGAAGAACCATATAATCCTCTAAGACTTCATCATGAACCTTGAGGGCTTCACCAGCAGATTGAATAGTTGCATTTTTTTGAAACATACAAACAAGGTCCATTGGCTTCATATCTCCTGCGCTAACAACAATTTGGTAATTCAACTCCATTTGTTCAAGCGCAAATTGTTTAAGGGCTGTGGAGTCTTGTTCAAAATGTTCGGATAGTTCAGCATCCTTATTTCCTTTATATTTTTCTTGGAATTTTTTTGCGATAAGGGTTGCAAATTCAATTGCATGGACAGTCGCTTTGGCTTCCAACATATTAAGTTTCGCCAAATGTGGTATATGCTTTGCCTCTGCTTCATATTTTTCGCGCAATTTTGAAGGTATTCCTGTCTTTTCCGAGATTGCAATCTCAACTTTTTGAATTAAATCTTTTAATGCCATAAATAATGGTTGCACACATTTTTTAATTTTCAAAACGATTTTAGGGGCAAAATTTCAGTCCAGTAATTTTCGAACTTGGTACAACCTTGTTTTTGTCAACACTTATTCTGTGGGACGAAGTCGTTAAGAACCCAGGTTTTGTCCGCCATGGCCCGAACTTCCCCAATGTCTGCACTTGATAATTGCGGTATCGGCGTTGTTCTAAACATATGTGCAAAACCCCGACGTTTGTAGGTTTTAAGAAACTCTATTGACCGAACAATATTGTCTACGGCAGACAAACTTTTTACAAACCCCAACGATGTGTATTTAGAGAGCGGGGCTTTTATATCCATCGCCACAAAGTCCACCAGTTTTTGGGTCACAAGTTTTTCAAGTAACACAAAATCCGAACCGTTTGTATCGAGTTTTATAGGCAAACCAAGTTTGCGAACCTCGGTAATAATTTCCAAGAGGTTCGGGTGCACGGTTGGTTCTCCACCCGATATCACCACCCCGTCTATGAAAGGTTTTTTGGTCTTGGGGTCGAATTGGGCGCGAATTTCGTCAAGTACGGTGTTCAATGGAATCGTATTTGATGATGCGCACAAGATACCATGGTTGTGGCAGTGCGGGCATTTGAAATTGCACCCCCCAAGGAACACGACGAAGGCAATCTTGCCTGGCCAGTCAACAAAAGAATTTCGGACAACCCCCGCGACCAGCGGACCTCTGGACCTAGTACCTTCGGGTGGGTTCTTTGATGAAACCAAAATTATTTCGCCTCAAAGTCGGGCATTTTGTACTTGGTTCGGTCTTTGTATTCTTGGCGTTTCCCTGCGCTCCAATCTTCAACTGGTCTTAGGAAACCAACAACACGGGACCAGACTTCTGTATCTTTTTTACAAGAAGGACATTTTGGTTTTTCGCCGTCGATATAACCATGAGATGAGCAAATCGAAAATGTCGGAGTCAAAGAAATATATGGCATCTTGTGGTCAGCAAAAACTTTTTTGATAAGGGTTTTTGCGGTTTCGCGGTCTTTGATGCGGTCACCAAGATACAAATGCAAAACCGTTCCGCCTGTATAGAGGGATTGAAGTTCGTCTTGCATTTTAACGGTTTTAAAGATGTCGTCCGTGAACTGGACAGGCAGTTGCGTACTGTTTGTATAATACGGGTTTTCGCCACCTGAAACGATAATGTCAGGGTAACGCTTTTTGTCGTTTTTAGCCATACGAGGCGCAACGTTTTCCGCAGGTGTTGCTTCGAGGTTATAGATGTTCCCCGTTTCGGATTGGTAACTTTTCATTTTGTCGCGCAAAAAGTTCATGATGCGGAGCGCAAACCCGTTACCCTCGGGCGTGTCGATGCCTTTGCCCATGTAATTTAAAAGACACTCGTGCATACCGACGATTCCGATTGTTGAAAAGTGGTTTGCCCAATATGCGCCGCGAGAGTCTTTTATTGTTTGCAAATAAACACGGGTGTACGGGTAAAGGCCTTTGTCCGTTTGACGCTCAACGAACTTGCGTTTGATTTCCAAACTGGTTTTTGCCAAGTCTGCGACTTTTTCTAGGTTGTCAAAAAATTCTTTTTCATCACCTTTGTGTTTGTAACCAAGACGCGGGAGGTTGATTGTAACAACACCGATACTTCCCGTGAGCGGGTTCGAACCAAAGAGTCCTCCCCCACGTTTTCTGAGTTCAGAAACATCAAGGCGCAAACGGCAACACATAGAAACCGCATCATCTGGGCTTAGGTCAGAGTTTACATAGTTTGCGAAATAAGGAATGCCGTACTTGCAAGTCATGTCCATGATTGCGTCCATGACGGGAGATTTCCATTTTGTTTCCTTTGTGATGTTGATTGTTGGGATTGGGAAAGAAAACACACGACCCGCGGCATCGCCTTTTGACATGACTTCACAAAAAGCCATGTTAAACATATCCATTTCTTTTTGAAACATTCCATAGGTTTCTTCTTGGGGTTCTCCGCCAATTATTACGCTTTCGTCACGGAGTGTTTTTGGACATACAAGGTCCAATGTAACGTTTGAAAACGGGCATTGGAAACCAACACGGGTTGAAATGTTCATGTTGAAAATAAAAGATTGTAAACTTTCTTTGACCTCGGCGTATTTAAGTTTGTCTTTGCGGATGAAAGGTGCAAGATACGTGTCGAAACTTGACCATGCCTGTGCCCCTGCGGATTCGCCTTGCAAAGTAAATGTTGCATTACAAATTTGACCAAGTGCCGCCCTAAAGCGTTTCGGAGGTGCAGACGAAACTTTACCTTTGACACCCGTGAAGCCCATCATGAGGATTTGCTTTACGTCCCAGCCAACACAATACGAGCCAAAAAAACCCATGTCGTGGATGTGAAAGTCACCGCGCCTGTATGCGTCTGCGATTTCGGTGGAATAGACTTCGTTAAGCCAATATTTTTTTGTGAATTCCTCGCGGACA
>WQSK01000072.1 GCA_009787915.1 Bacillota bacterium | reverse complement strand
GGGCATTTTGGGGACTGCTTTCGTTTTCGCTATTGTTGTGGCGGCGGGTGTTTTTTTTGCGATTCCGTTTGACTTAAGCACCAAAGACATCAACGCCCACACCATAACCCCATTGTCGTCCCAGCCAATGAGGCGCGACATAGAAGTCACATTTATTAACCATGGTATTTCCACAAATATGGGTGGAATCTATATAAGGCGCGATTCGGTCGAAGCCCGCCACCGTGAAAGTCACCTATCTGAATTTATAGGTGATGTCATAGTAGCGAACGAGGATGCGTTTGCTAACCTCGCTTTTGATTTCCAACCTGTAAAAAGCCTCGGCGGCACATGGTTTACGTCGCGAGAGTACGCGGTCCATAACGGTATCAGCACGGTCGAAGCCAACGGCCACGCGAATTGGTTCGAGATTTCAAATGTATCTGTTGATAGAAGGGAATTAACTTGGCACCTTCCGATAAACGCACCAGCCGCCAAGTACGGAATTCGTGCACGTGTTGTCGAGCGCGAAGCAATGACAGGCAACTATCTTCCTGTACTTAATGAATACGGAAATTATCGCGACTATTTTTTTGTAATTCTTTATTCGTACGAGTTCAACTATATCCGTATATTCGATGATAGGGACAGCCTCGTCCACAATGTCGCAAGACACGGAAACAATGTGCGCGTGAACATAAGGCCAAACGCAGGTGCAACATCTTTTGTCCATTTGCACGAGGACACATCCGACCGCGACCCTTTTATTGGGGGTCGAATAGAGATTATGCCAGACGTCTTTTTTGACGGCGCACCAAATGTCACGGTTGTGATAACAAACAATGGCAGGGCCGTACCATGGCTGACCCCTGTGTGGAGTGACAGTGGCTTTAATATCAATTTGCCTGCGAATATGCAGCAAGGTATGTTTCACATGACAATCCGTCACCGTGAAAACAATGCGATTATTGGTACTTATCTTATTGATAACAGCGTTTCGATACCTGTCAATACAATGCTCAACGTCGGTATCGCGGTTTTGGTTATCGGACTCGTTGGGTTTTTGTTGGGTTTCTTTTTCGTGATGGGACCACAGATTGTTTACTTTGTGAATGCCGCCCGTATCAAGCGCATAGACAATAAAGTCTACGGTAAAGATGGTGCGAGCATACGCAAAGAAGCCGCCGCAAAAGCCGAACAGGAAAAACTTATGAAAGAAGGTAAAATTGAAAAACAGGTTGACGATTCGCGGAGTTTCAAAACCAAGTTGGAGAACTTTAGGAACAAAAGGAGTGAAGCCCGCCGTCTTGGTTTATCGATTGACGAATACGCCGAGGTCGAACGCCGTCAAGGGGCTAATATATCGGTTGACCAGTTCGGTATGGGTGAAGCCCGCCGAATGATGGGCGAGGGTATCCGCATTACCGACCAATTCACAGGCGGGGAAGCAACAGTTATCAAAGAAGAAAAACCAGAATTTGACCTTGTCGAGTCGATTAGAAAAGAATACCTCACACAACAAGGTCACCAGTTCGCGAACTTGTCGGATGACGCAAGGGACGAGGCCACAAAGCCAATTGAACAAAGCGAAGTGGGTATTATTGGGCGTCTTAATAAATTTCTTGAAGATAAAAAAGATTAAATCATTGTTTTGTAAACTGGGAAATCAACGCGGCGGCGGCTTTGTTCGCCACATCGTTGTTGTACAACATATAAATGCAAATGTTCGGTACTTCAAAATTGTTTACCTTGAATTCTACCAATCCCTCGGTTTTTGAAACGTTTGTTGGTCCCAAAAAGATACCCAAGTTCCGCTTTGCTAACTCTATTATCATTTGCGCAGATGAAGATTCATGTATTTGGGCACCGATACCCGATTTCGCAACAAACGAACCCATAGGGGAGGTAAGCGGCATGCTTATAACCTCCAGCTCATGCAATTTTGAAACATCAACCGCAGGTGTAAGGTTATGCTTTTTTGCATACTCGATTCCTGCAAAGAAAACATTTTCAATTTCCGCGATTTTAATGGCGGTCATGTCTTTTGGTGCCTTAAAGTTTTTTTCCGTGGTCGCGATAATGGCAATGTCCTTGTCATGACGTTCAAGCGCATGCAAGTTCGTATTAATGGTCGCCGCTGTAATCTTGAAATTTACGTTTGGGTATTTTTGGTTGTACTTTGAAATAATTTCACTGACAATATGTGGCATATAAAACAAAGATACACCAAGGCGAATAATCCCGTCGCTGTGCTCGTTGAATTCGCGGATGCTTTCTTCGGCTTTCAACAAATCGATAAACGCCTTCCTGATACTTGGATAGAGTTCAATAGCGTGTTGTGTTGGCTCGACCCCGCGGGAGTTCGTATTAAACAATCGCACCTTAAGTTGTTTCTCCAACTCGCGGATGTTGTAACTCATTGTCGGTTGCGTAAAGTGCAAATTCTCGGCCGCGACAGAGTAGTTTTTGGTTTCATAAATCTCCAAAAAAGCCTTATAGTGGTTGAGGTTTGTATTAATGATTTTCATACCTAATATTATATCATTTAAATAGTTCTTGTGTCAATACATAATATTGATAGTCATCAAGTTCCGCGACTTCTATTACAATGCGTTCGCTTGGGGAACTAAATTGCCCGCGCATCCCAAGGAAAAGTGCCGAAACATATGTTGATACATAAAATGTGTGTGTGCCCGCGATGTTGGGGAATTCTGTTATTTCAAAATAATATCTTGTTGCGCCGTAAATACTTTGAACAAAAACATATTGGTCACAAACAATTTCGTCATTAACGGTTACAATACGGCGGACTTTGAAAGAAATTGCGTTACCGCTCTGATGCGATGTCCACGACAGGGTGCTACCTTCAAGTTCCAAATTCATAGGCACCCGCGCGTGGCACCCAGCAAAAAAGAACACGGGAACCGCGACGACCAAAATCAAAACAAAAGCCCTTAAAACTTTCATACCCTAATTATAGCACATAACTATTGAAAAAGTCCACTGTTTTTGTAGAATAAACTTGATTGACACGAACGATTTTTTGGTATATAATCGACTATTCGGGTAGGTGGTCGAGTGGTTAAAGGCATCAGACTGTAAATCTGACGACGAGAGTCTACGGGGGTTCGAATCCCTCCCTGCCCACCAAGACATTTTAAGGAGGTAACCATGTGGTTTAAAAAACCCGACCCAACAAAGGTCGTCAGGTGCGAGGGAACTCTTGTAAAGTACAAATCTGGGAACAGTTATAATTTTACCTGGTATGTAAGGGTAGATGACCTCCCCAAGCCAACAGTCGCCTCCTATTCATTTGGGAAACTTAAACACAGTAACGACGAATTTCTCGCAAACGAGTTCAAAAACGGTGACCGCGTGATTATAGAATACAACACGGAAAAACCTAGGCATTGTATTATAATCCGAAACATCACAATCGAAAATATCTTGGCGACTGGTAAAATTGACATTGACCCTGATAACTGGGTTGAATCAATCGGCATGGTAATGTACGTTGAGCAAACACAAAGCGGGGACTTGTTTATCCCAATTTACATCGAAGAAAACTACAAAAGACTTGTTGCTATAATCCCTAAGGCTCACATTCGCGATACATATCGCAAAGGTGAACTTGTATCTGTTGAATACAACAAATCAAAATCAGACCATGGTAGATGTAATATACTTGGTAAGTGTTGACTTTGAACCCACAACCTTGTATTGTTAAGTATGATAAAGATTTCAAACCTAGGAAAGTGGTATGGTGACAAATGTGTTTTGCAAGACATCAACCTTGAATTCGAGGCGGGCAAAATCTATGGTGTCCTCGGGCGAAACGGTGCGGGAAAGACAACCCTCGTCAACATCATCACAAACCGCGCGTTTGCAACATCTGGCTTGGTCGAAATCGACGGCTTGAATGCGTATGAAAACGACCGCGCCCAAGCAAATGTTTTTTGTATCACTGAAAAAAGCGAATACCCAAAAATCGAAAAAGTCAAAAACCTAATAAAATGGGCGTCAAAGTTTTACCCGACTTTTGACAAAGAATACGCGTTCGAGTTGGCAAAACGTTTTGACCTTGACACCGAAAAGAAGTTGGGCAAGTTGTCTACGGGATATACAACCATAGTGAAAGTTATTCTAACTCTCGCAAGCGGTGCCAAAGTCATGATTTTCGACGAACCAGTTTTGGGTATCGACGCGATTTATCGAAAAGTTTTTTACGAAGAACTTAAACGGGTCCACGCTAAACTAAGAAACACAATGATTTTGGCAACCCACATTTTGGATGAAGCCGAATCCATAGTTGACCAAGTCATCATCCTAAAGGGCGGGGTAATTATACTTAATGAAAAGACCCCAAAAAAACTCCAAGATTTGTATCTTGGTTTGCACGAGGACCAAGCCAAAGGAATCGCCCAAACCCAAACCGCCACAAAACCAACCGAAAAACCAAAGCGTGAAAAGTGCAAATTCACAAATACCGACCCGAAAAAAATAAAGCACTCGGTTCATTATTTGTTGTTGATTACATGGGCATCGTCTTTGATTATCGCAGGGCTTGTCGTATTTTTTACTATCATCCCAATCTTCTTGGACGCGCAATTTGCAATAGACATCATGCTTGTAATAAATGTTCTAATTATAGGTATGTCGCTTTACACATACTTTTTTAAATACGCCCTCTATAACGGAATCTCGCGACGTACATATATAACGTCTACGTTCATCGTCTTACTTATATATACGTTCGCAACCGCACTTTTTGGGAGCCTCGGAATGCTTGTAGGCTACCTCACCAACACAAGCGGTGATATCTTTACCCCAATCTACGTTCGTTCTTTTGATACGGAAGCAGCAGTTTGGACTTACCACGCGGGTTCTTTCACGGCAGGCACGTTTTTCACAATGTTTTCATGGCTACTTATGTTCAACATTTTCGCCGCAACACTTGGGTTAATGCTCATGATTATCTTCCAACTCCTCTCGCGCAAAGGTCGCTACATAATGATGGGTGTCGCCACGGTTTTGGGTCTTGGAATAACAATGTGGGGCATCTTGGCACCCGCAAGCGCAGGCCCCCTCATCGTCCTATTGTTCTTGTTTGGTTTGACATCTTTTTCCGTCCCAAGCGCATGGT
>WQSK01000071.1 GCA_009787915.1 Bacillota bacterium | reverse complement strand
TAGCAAAACGCCTCGAGCCATATTGTGGCACCAGCAAAATGCACATAGCCAATGTTACTGACATCGCCCGCGAAATCCGCGAAAAATGCAACGACCAATATACAATCACAATTTTGCGGCGCGTCTTTATGCGGATTGCAAAACTGCTTTGTGAAAAGCACAAATACGACTGCATCGTGACGGGGGAGAACCTCGCCCAAGTTGCATCCCAAACAATTCAAGGCATCACCACAATGAACGACGTTGCGGGGAGTATCCCAATTTTGCGTCCACTGATAACATACGACAAATCGGAAATCATAGAACTTGCAAAACGTATTGGAACATTTGAAATTTCAACGGAACCGCACGAAGATTGCTGCACGGTGTTTGTCCCAAGTTCACCAATAACTTCGCCGTCTATAAAAAAGTGCGAACTCGAAGAAAATAAAATTTCCCATATATTGTGTGGCTTGCATGATAAACTACCCCATATGTTGGATTTTCGGGGGGGGTAAATCATGATTTACCTTCTATTCATACCGTGGATTCTTCTAGCCGTTCTCGCGAACGTAATGTACAAGATTAACAAAAAACCGACCCTACACACGTTGTTTATCGTTGATTTTATGGGTTTAATTTTAACCCTCGTCTTGTTCGGATTCAGTTTGTTCTTTTTCGACAACCCATTTGAAAACATCACATGGCGCATAATCGGACTGATTTTTGCGCGGACCGTAATCGGAGTTGGTGCGTTTGCTTTTTTCTTGCTCGCCCTAAAACGTCTACCGCTAAGCATCTTCAAACCATTAACCCTAATCAGAATGTTTCCCTTGCTTTTGTTAGGCATGGTCTTTTTCGGAGATGGATTCACAATCGTGGCACTGGTACTGGCAATCGTAATTTTTTGCGCTGGGGTTGCGCTTAGCATTGTTTCAAACCAAAAAGGTGAAAGAAACAAAAACCGAAAAGCGTACCTAATTGGGTTACTTTGGTTGCTCGCGTATATAGCGTCCAGCGTATTAATAATGCCACTTGTACGCTATATCGCTGGTTACGATATTAATGCGTTCACGTTCGTGCTTATTTTCATACTTATGTCCGTAGTATTCCAATTTTTTATCCTGTTGGCGGTAAAACAATCGCCGTTCAAGGCCATAAAAGAATCATGGAACGACAAAATCCTGTGGGGTGCCGCGGTCGGTGACACGTTTTGGATGGCGTTTATGATTCCTTTGTCTTTTGCTATGAACCTCGGGTTGATTGACGCGATTATGGTGTCGGCGACCGCACTGACCGTTTTGGTTGGGGCAGTTGTGCTCAAAGAAAAAGCACCTTGGCACGCTTACGTTTTAATCGCGATTATTTTGGCGGCCGCGGTTGCGATGCCGCTACTCAGTTAATTATTTAAACACTTTTTTAAGGAGTTTAATTTTTGGCTCAGGCCTATCAAGAATAACGTGTAAGAATATATCGCGAATTTCGTTAAGAACATTGATGTCGACCTTTTTATTGTTTGTGATATAGGCCAACCCCACACGGACACCACTTGTTTCTTTCGCACTACGCTTGTCATTTACAACTTTGTTTTTGTTAACAACGATACCAAAACGTTTCTCAAGGTCATCAGCAACTTCGCGCCCTGACTTGTTCGTGTCGGATAGGTCAATCAAAAACAGGTGTGACTCGGTCCCGCCACCGACCATTTTAAGCCCCTCTTTCTGCAGTTCTTTGCAAAGATACGCGGTATAGTTCACCACGTTTTGGCTGTAAACTTTGAACGACGGGGAAAGGGCTTCTTCAAAACAAACCGCTTTCGCCGCAATAGTATGAATGCACGGCCCGCCTTGGATGCCTGGGAATACGGCTTTGTCGATTGCTTTTGCCAACGCTTCGGTGCACAAAATCAACCCACCGCGCGGTCCGCGTAGTGTCTTATGCGTGGTAGACGTCACAATATCTGCCCACTTGCACGGGTTAGGGTAGAGGCCACTGGCAACCAACCCAGCAAAGTGCGCCATATCAACCATAAAGTACGCGCCAATAGATTTTGCCGCTTTGGAAATACGGTCAAAGTCAATAATCAACGAATACGCCGACCCGCCCGCGATAATCAGTTTCGGTTTGTTCTTTTTTGCAAGGTCCTCGAGTTGCTTGTAATCAATAACACCGTTTTTATCAAGACCATAATGCACGAACTTGTAAATTTGACCTGCTTGGGAAACGGGCGCACCATGTGTAAGATGCCCACCCGCATCAAGGCTCATCGCCAAGATTGTATCACCTGGTTTCAACACCGCCATATATGCCGCTTGGTTCGCTTGGGAACCGCTGTGAGGCTGTACGTTCGCGTGGTCGGCGAGGAACAACTTTTTAACGAGGTCAACCGCATATTCTTCGACGCAATCGGCAAACTCGTTTCCATTATAGTAACGACCGCCAGGGTAGCCCTCGGCATACTTGTTCGTAAAGCAACTTCCCATCGCAAACATCACGTCGCGCGAAACGACATTCTCGGATGCAATCATATTTATTTTTGTATGCTGGCGCTTGTGTTCTCGATTTATTAGATTTTTTACCATTTTGTTTTCTCCTTGCGTACACTTGCGTATAAGAAAACTTTACATCATTATTCTATAGATGTCAACACAAGAAACAAAAAGTAAAACAAAATCATATTGTCGGGTTTTTTAAATTTTTCTGCATAAGCCGCGGCCAAATAATTTTCGTAATCGTATTCGTTTTTACTCATGAATATTTTTATGTAGTGGTGCAAATACTTGCTACAGGAGGGAAGTGTTGATGGGGCAAAAATTAAACAAATTCAACAAGACAATGAAACGCGGTGCAAAAAATTTTGGTGACGCCTACAGTTTCGAAGTTTCACACCTTATTGACGACGCAGCAGATTTTGTGCGTCATTTACGCGACTAATCTAATTATATCTTATATAATACCATATATTGTGTAGTCTTTATCATAGACAACACAATATTTTCTTTTTTTTTAAAAAAATTACAAAAGCAAAAGACGACTCTGGAGGGAAAACCAAACAGAATCGTCTTTTACTTTGCGGGGTGCTACCACAAGAACTTCGTTAAAAGATAATTAACGAGCGCAGCCGTTAGAACTGCAAGTCCTTCCACAACCTTTGGCTTTCCTCGGAGCACAGTCAGTTGCTTGCTCGGTCGGAACCATAGATTTTCTTGGCATCATCCACCTCCTTTGACCAAAACTGTTGCAAAATCACGCGGGATCTGCCGATACCTAAAACTTTATTTTATATCAAACAGCGAAGTCAAAGACGGCTAAATGATACGGAAACAAAGACAGTACCAACGTAGGCGAGTGACTTTAAGCGGTTGCTTCAGTCAAAGTTATATTGTGCAATCGACAATTTTTTTATACACCAAAACAGATAAAAATGTGTCAAGAAGTTAACAAATCTACGAGGTGCGCTGCGAGATTTGCAAGGATGATTTAGTAGGCAATTTCCAATGCACCATGTGTAGAGTCGCGCGCAGAGCAATATTAATATTTCTTCGCAAAATGTCACTTTTGCGAAGAAAGTAATGTATTTAAACGCTAATCTCAGTAAATTTTATGTGTTTGAGAAAATGTGACTTGTGGTTGTTCGTGACGGTTGAGTTACGCCAACGTCGTGCGGTCTGGGTCGGTTTCTTCGTACATAATGCGGATGGCTTTGATAAGTTTTTCTGCGTCGCGCTCGTTCCAGAATTCTTTTGCCTCACCAAACAGGTACCACACCATGTTTTGACACACAAAATTGCGCAGGTTCACATGGCGCAGATAGTTAAGAATTTTCAAAAAAACTTGCTCCTGAGTTTCACCACGATAGATTGCGCTCGGCACGTTGAACAAAAGGCACTCGATAAAATAGCCGCGCGTATAGAACGAAAGCGTGTCATTGTACTCACCCTCACGCATTGCGATGTATTTGATGGTTTTAAACAGGCGGACCATTTGTTTGAAATTTCCTGCCGTTTTTTCGTCTTTTAGTTGGCCATTGCGCTGGTGAACCTTTGGGAAGGTTGCGATATAGTGGAAAAATTGGTTCTTTGCGGTAACCAAAGATTCGTCAAAAAACAGGACTCCTTGGAACGTTTTGCCGACTTGGATTTGGTCTATCCCGTTGATTTCGACCATTTTGAACGACACACAGGGCAAAATTTCGACCGAGTGTTTCAGGTTCTTGTATTTCTCTAAAACGATACATTTTGCGTATTTGGTGCATTCTGGGGCCTTTAATTGGGTCCTGGCTTCGTTTTCGGCGGTTACCTGGCGCATTGCTTCGTATAAATCGTCGCGAAATTCGCGCGGACCGTACGGCAAATCGTGCGAAATATAATACTCGCGCGAGATTTGGTACTCGAACTCTGGAACCTTTAGTTCAACGCAGACTTCGAGGTTGCTTGGGAAAAAGATATTTGTGTCATTTGGGTAACTCCCGTGCGTGTAAATGTCGACGTCGGACGGGTTGATTTTTATGGTTGTGATTCGCGAAATGGCTTTTAAGATTAGGTCTTTGGTGTACTTAAAGTCGGCCTCGACACTCTTGACCTCGACGAATTTTGACGCATTATAAATGAACTTTTCGTGAAAACTCATGACCTGCGCCCCCCAACGCTTATACATTTTAACATGGCGACTTCCCTACTTGCAAGCAAAAATTTGATTATTGGCTGGGTTATTTCTGGGTTTTTCTCGGGTTATTTCTGGGTTGTTTTTGGGTTTATTCTGGGTTGTTTCAGTGTCTGTCACGCATACTACAATATATGGTATACTGTGCGACACATACTACCACAGTATACCACACTTTCGCAAAATTCGTACATTGCCCCGCCATAAAAAACCTTGACAAAGACCACCTAATGTGATATGCTTTAGACATGAAAAAGCACACACTATCAGTTGGCTCTTCCCTAATCGCTGTAGGGGGGGGTATCGTGGATTTGGACGGAACCCTTATACAGACCTCGAAGTCCTCCAGCAACATTAAATTGAAGATACAAAAATACGTGATGGCACCAGACAAAGTGCGCTGGCTTGATAATTTTATCAAAATGTCTTTGACTGGGAAATTGTTCAAGGACAAAGAACTCATCAACGAAGCGGGCGGATTTATTGAACGGGCTTGGATGCAAGAGTTTCCGCTTGCAATGGATACGAACTGCCCTGGCAGGTTCCTTGACCACTATGCGGCGAGCGAACACGAGGCAGTGCGCCTTTTATTCG
>WQSK01000070.1 GCA_009787915.1 Bacillota bacterium | reverse complement strand
AACATTGTTGACCCTCACGGTTGTACCTCCATCTGCTACACGGTCCTCAAGTCGTTTGACTGCGCTCTTTGTAGCCTCGGCTGTGTACTGCGCAGCCTGTGAATTGGCAAGCGCAACACCTGCTGCATTATTTATAATTTTGACGTTTGCTACCACATTGACAAAATTTTCATTGGCCTCTTTTGCTGTTGCTTTTGCCTCTTCGGATTTTGCCAGTGCTTTTTCAGCATTCTCTAACATCTCATTAAGGGCTTCCGCACAAATTGGAGTTCCTTCTCTTCCACGTTTTACTCCCTCAACTTCATCATCTCTTATTATCGAAACAATCAATTGTTCCCCAACTGGATTTCCATTAGAGTCTAACTTTACAAGTTTTCGCCTAGTGGGATATCTGGACTCCCTCTCAATAAATCTTTTTTCCATCTTCTGTATTCTCCTTTGTTTGAATTATCCATCTGTTCGGGTACTTGGATTTTCTTTCTTGAAATCTCATTTTTCCTCCTTTGTGTTGTGGTGCTTCCATTCTAAAACAAGGGGTATTAATTCTAATAGGAAAATAATTTTCCGTTTACAATGCGTTCAGCAAAGTCGTTAAACCGCCTTTTATAGTTATTAAGAGTTCTTATTTCTATGTAAAATCGAGAGGCAATTTCAGTGTCGGAAAGAAATTCATCTCCGACCAAAGCGCAAAAGATTCCGTACCAATGACTCCCTTTGTTTTCTTCAAGGTCTTTCATACTATAGTATCTTTTCATTACTAAAATCAGCGCAGGGTTCTCGCTTTTTTGTTTGTCCAAAAATCTCTCTTTGGTATTTCTTTTGTTGATTGCATTCATCCTGCGTGATGTTACCAACTAGTGGTCTAAAGAATTTGACAACTCTTGTCGCCCTGTGACTTCTTTTGTATTTATTTGTTAGTTATAAAAACTAACTAACCCATGCCGTATGTAAGTCGTAGATGGTCAGATAATTGTTTAGATAAACCAACCCAAGACCGCCGAAACCAGTTGCAACCCTCAAAAAGTTTTTTGTGCGAATGATTTGACCTTGGGCATCGCGGTAGATTTTTGTTCTGTAACCATAGACAGCCATTATGTGATTGCCACCATATTGTTCAAGCCAAAATCTATCACGGTGCCCTTCATGATTTACACCAGCGATGTTGAAACCAGTCATAAAAACTGATGCATGGCGATTTTGTCTTAGTTGTGCTTTAAGAGCCTGCAAGTTAAGTTGGCTTCCTACCATCATACTTTGGTTATTAAAGGTCCTACCACCTCTTTCTGCGATGTAACGCATACCATTATGGTATTGATTCATACTAACACCTTGCGCTGTTTCGTTCATCGCTATAGACAAATCTTGAATAAAAGTTTGATATGCGACAGGCGCCGTACCACTCCATGCGGGACGACCTGCGACCAACCGTGTTGAACTATAATTGGGAATTAATGGAAAAACCTTATTAAACGCAACCATCAAATTTGCTCCTGCTGTTATGCCACAGGTGCGTCCAGTTAAATGATTCGGCAACCTTGTCGGTGTTGGTGTTAATGCAACAATGTGCTCTTGGACTTCCCTTGTGTGGAAATATGTACTTATTGTAAAACTTTGAATAAAATTCCCTCCACGTGCCATCGAGGGTCCGAATATGACCTCGTTTTGGCTACTAGGTAATCCAGCACCAGCACTTAATAATGCCGTACATATTATTGCGAGTGTCGCTATACATTTTTTCATAAAATATCTCCAAGTAAACTACTTATAATTCTTTCCATACTAATTCTACTTACAGTTGTACCCGCATCCGTCCAACCATGCAAAGTTATAAAATACTCGTTGGCGTCATATTTAAACCGCAGGCTAATAAAATTCATATCTGAATTAATACGGAAACTTACATTAGTGCCATTGAAATAATCGGAGTCGTCCAAATCGTTATAGTGGTCAAAACCAGCAAATCGATATCTACTGTCGGTGACTATTCTGAAACTGACTTGATAAAAAATCTCCGTGTCAGGGTCATATGGGTCGCCTAGAAAAAGAAAGAAATTTTCAATCAAATAACTTAATACGTTACCATTATCATCAGTAAAATAAGAGGTTTTAATCTCATCTTCGTCAATGTGTATATAATAAATATAATTGCCCTCACTAAAAAAGAGTTTACTACTAATTCGTTCAAGAAAAGTAGACACACTAATTGGATTATCATTGCTGTTGTATTGAAAAAATATCGTATTATCTCCACCATCAGAACCCGTTCCAGGAGCGGAATCGCCAGTTTCAATTCCACCGTTTCTATTCGGCAAGGTCAACGGTAAAACAATTGATAATGTTATAATGCAAATCGCAGCTGCGGACGCAAGCCATCGGAAACGTTGCGTATTCCATTTTGATTTATATATTTTTGCGACAGGTCTTGGTTCTTTATTTTTTGATTTAACTTCATTATAAGCACTTACCGCGTCGTATAGTTTCTTACTGTACTCATTCCAATCGAGTTTCTTTTCTGGTTTATTCAAAGAAAGGTCGTTGTATTCTTTAAGCAATCTTTCACACTCTGCACAGTATTTATTCCAATCGTCATTAACTTTATCTTTTGTTTTCCTTGTCATAGCTATTTTTCCTCAACTTTTGCATCGTCCGCTTTATCTCGCAAAATCTTAAAGAGGCGTAAAAGTGCTTCCTTACCTTCGTTATCCATTATCCTCACAGAGTCAATCAATCTCATGTCTGCTTTATAAGAATTAAAATCCGTGTAGAAAAGTTCTGATAAACTTGAACCACATTCTTTAACTATTTCTTCTAAAACATCCACGGTAGGAAAATATTTTCCACTCTCAACATGAGATATATAACAATCGCCACGATTAACTCTTTGTCCAAGGTCTTTTGCCGTGAGCCCTGCCCTTTTGCGTATCGCAACGAGCCTCTCAATCAATCGTCCTCTCTCCCCATGAGATTTCTCTTTCATGCAAACATATTAACATAAAACAAAAACTCCTGACAATGGTATTTATAACTATATAAATGTCTTTAATTATGGTATCTGTTTAGTTATAAACTATATTTTCGACATTAAAAGGCAAAAAACGTGATATTTCTTCGTTGCGATTGGCAATTTCACGTGTTTAGATAAGATTGCTTTATGCAAAAGGAGAAACACAATGAAAAACAAGACTTTACAAGAACAATGGATTACCCATGTTAAGCAATGGAATTACGAAAGATTTGGTGTTGCCGAATATATTGGTCACAGGCAGAAAACTTTGGATGAAGCAAAACAAATATGCTTCAATGCAATCAATGAGTTTCTAAAAGAAGAAAAAATTACATACCCGTTTAAACAAACGTATTCAAATAAAGGCATGACAATAATCCAAGAAATGATTTACTTGGTCGAGAGAACAGCAAATGTGCTTGGACAACCAACTTTGCATTCTTTTCTTTGTTCAATTATTTATGATGGTTTCAACATTAAACATGGAAAGAAAGGCTTACTTGAAATTATTGGGAGGTATGTAAAGTGGGTTAAAATATAGGACGTGAAATGTAGTTTAAAAAACGGCTACCCTTTTTTGGCAACCGCTTTGTTAATTTTTTATCGTAACTATTTCAAATTAAATAGTTAGGACAAATTTTAGGACAACAATATTTTCTTCTATTATCTCTTGTTGATTTTTATATTAAAATCGTGTGGTGACCCCTTTAAAGCCCTTAAAACTTGTGTTGTGCTTTAAAGTTTTCGTAATTTCAACACCGATAAAAGTACGCACTACCACTGTGCTACTTCCGCAGGTCATTAGATTTGCGGTTGAAACTTCCGCAACTCTACCTCTCATTATACACAGGTTTTTGAATTTTGCAAGCAGAAAATTTGTCAAGAACTGTTTATTTTAACAACCGTTTATCAAGGTTTGTGAAGAAACCTCTTTGGTACAAAAACAAGAGTTCGTTACCGATTGCGCCGATGAAGAAGCGGACTTGGGTACTCCGAACACCCAAAAACAATGTCGAGTGGTAACCGCCAAGATACGCGTCAGGAAATGCCCACATTAAAATCTCCATTGGGAGTTGTGCAGGCAAAACGATAAGACCGCGCTCGGCCATTGCGGTGTCATAAACCGTGTAGATTGGGTGGGGCTTCCACATAAGGACGTAATCATCCCCGTATTTTTCGATAATATCGTCTATAATGGGTAGTATGTCAGGCATACCACGCGTTCCAGTGACAATCATAACGGGTTTTTCGACGTCAAAGTGTGCATTTAGATAGTCCCTTAGCGACAACCCATTTGCACGATTCCAAACGGGGTTTCCAAGTGTTGCGTTGAAAAACACTTGGCGCATTTCCGCGTTTAGTTGGTTCAACAAATCAAGGGGTTGACGCTTTACCATAGATGTTTGGATAAAGTTGCCTTGCATTGTTGGTGTAATTTGGTTGTTTAACAAAAAATACTCGGGAAACTGTAACCATATTTCAAAATTCGGTAAAAGTCCTGCGACAAAAAGATACCTACAATTAAACTCGAAATTGTTGTACTCGGCGGTCGAAAGTGGTCCCTCGGAAAACTTTTCCAACAAATTTTCAAAATCTTCGATGTGTTGGTTCCAAACGGCTTCCCCTTCATAGCCAAAATAATCATGTATTCTTGGGTTATCCGCCCAAACACCGCCTGTAAAATCCCAACCAAGCCCACCAATTGCGGTGATGTAAAACCGATAAGTTGGCAAACCGTTGCGCATAACCGCATAAAAAGGAAACAACATTAAATGACTCTCCACGAAAAAGTGGATTGTTGCGGTTGGGTTTTTGGCAACAATATTGTAAACCAATTGTCGGGTTTGGTTTGCGATATGCTCCATTGTGTGCGAGTAAACGGGCAAAAACTGTTGCACGTGGTCGGGCATGGTATCGAGGTTGAAAGTATCGCGCCTATCGAACCAGATATATGATGGATTGTTGTCCGTCAGCATGTGCAGCGAATTGTAAAGCGTCGCCAATGTTCCGCGTGACATATATACGTGGTGGACTTCGGCCATGACAACACGGTAAGGTTGCCGTGCAAATTGCCTAAGACCAATCGCCCAACCGATTACGCCCGAACCGCTGACGACTGTGATAATTACAAGTGAAACAACGGTCCATGTCAACCAACGCCCTGTCCTGTCCTGTCCTGTCCTGTCCTGTCCTGTCCTGTCCTGTCCTGTCCTGTCCTGTCCTGTCCTGTCCTGTCCTGTC
>WQSK01000069.1 GCA_009787915.1 Bacillota bacterium | reverse complement strand
CAGGGCTTTAAAATCGACCGAGTTCGTGTTGATGAAAACGGTATTATCAGTGTCAGTGACCTTGTATCAAAACTATCGAAACCCGCCGCGGTTGTGTCTATTATGGCGGCGAACAACGAGGTCGGGACTATTCAATATCTAAATACAATATCAAACCTGTGTCGCGAGCGCGGAGTTTTGTTCCACACCGATGCAACCCAAGCGATTTCCAGTATCTTTATTGACGTAAACGATATGCACATACACGCGCTGTCTTTGTCGTCGCATAAAATCTATGGTCCTAAGGGAATTGGTGCGTTGTATATCAAGAACGGTTTGAACGTGGCAAAATATATGCACGGCGGTCATCAAGAGCGTGGTATGCGCGCGGGTACGGTAAATGTTGCGGGGGCGGTTGGCTTTGGTGAAGCCGCACGTGTTGCAATGCGCGACAGCAACGTAAATAATGCGCGTATCCGCAGTTTGCGTGACTATATGATTATGCAAATTGAACAACGTATTCAAGGCGCGAAACTAAATGGGCATAGGTCGCAAAGGTTACCTGGGAATATTAACTTTAGTTTCTCTTGTGTCGAGGGCGAGGCCATTTTGATGCAACTTGATTTCGCAGGAATTGCGGTGTCAACGGGGAGTGCGTGTACAAGCAAAACACTCCAACGGAGCCACGTGTTGTCGGCTATGGGTGTGCCGTATGACTTGATTAATGGGTCAATAAGATTTTCACTTGGGCGCGGTACGACAAAGTCGGATATTGATTATACGATTTTTCATTTGGAAGCCGCGATAAAAAAAGTTAGGAGTATAAGCGCAGTGCGCTGAGGGGGATAGAATGTACAATCAGGGTGTGCTTGATAGATTTAACAATCCGAAAAACGCAGGTTCGTTGGCGGGCGCAAACGGTGTCGGCAAAGTCGGCAATATGCAATGCGGTGACATAATGAAAATCTATGTTCAAATTGAACGTGACATTATTCGTGATGCAAAGTTCAAAACTTTTGGATGTGTGGCGGCGATTGCGTCGTCGGACATGGTTTGTGATGTCATAAAAGGCAAAACAATTGACCAAGCCCTTGCAATTTCAAACAGCGAGATTGTGACACTTTTGGGTGGGTTGCCGCCGCAGAAAGTTCATTGCTCGGTGCTGGCGCGCGAGGCGGTTGAGGCTGCGGTTGCCGATTACAAGAAAAGACTTGAACGTGAAAAGAAAAAAGTGTAATATTATTTGATGGATTATCTTGGGTTGTTGGAAACGTTTGCGGGCCTCGTAAAAAATCGGGAGGCAGAACTTTGTGAACTTAAAAAATTACAGGAAGAAGATTGGTCTGATGTTCGTCGAAACCAAAAAGTAAAGTCTTTGGAAGAATTTGTTGTTACATATAAAAAACTTGTTGAAGGGTTTAATGATTACGAGGAGTTTTTGAAACTCGATGGAATTACCGAGGAATTAAAAGCAGAGCACAAACGCCTTGAAGATGAATTTAACAAGTTTTATTTGGCAACTTTGTTGTCGGAAAAATATGACGAGAACGATTGTATTGTAAACATCACGGCGGGTGCAGGCGGGACCGAGGCTCAGGATTGGGCGGATATTGTTTTTAGGATGCTCACACGTTTTGCGGAGAACCAAAACCTATCTTACGAGATTAATGATAAACTTGACGGCGACGGAGCGGGGATTAAGAGCGCGTCTTTTACGGTCAAAGGTGTTTTTGCGTACGGAATTTTCAAAAGCGAGAGCGGTGTACATAGGTTGGTTCGAATCTCGCCATTTGATTCTAACGCACGCAGGCATACAAGTTTTGTTGCTGTCGAAGTCGTGCCCATTATCGAAAAAACAAATTTTGTTTTGGAAGAAAAAGATATTCGGGTTGACGTCTATCGTGCAAGTGGTGCGGGCGGACAACACGTTAATAAGACCGAGTCGGCTGTGCGGATTACTCACTTGCCGACTGGGGTGGTTGTGACGTGTATGAATGGGCGCAGTCAAATTCAAAACCGACAAACGGCTATGAACAACCTTGTAAGTAAACTTGAATTTTTACATTATGAAAACGAGCAAAGAAAACTTAAAAATATGCAACCCGTTCAAATGAAAATCGAATGGGGTAGCCAGATTCGGAGTTACGTCTTGTGTCCGTATACTATGGTAAAAGACCACCGCACGGGGCAGGAAACCAGTAACGTGGTAAAAGTTTTGGACGGGGAAATTAAAGAGTTTTCGGATGCGTGGCTTAGGCACAAATACAAGGACACGGACAAGTGAAGCAAGAAATCTTTGTTGAAAAAACAAAAAATATAAAACAAATTTTTTTGGCGCTGGAGAGTAGTTGTGATGATACTTGTGCCTCTGTGGTTTGTAACGACAATGGAAAAATTTGTGTTTTATCTAACATCGTTTCAAGTCAAACCGATATTCATACTTTGTATGGCGGGGTGGTGCCAGAGATTGCGAGCCGAAACCATGCCCTCGCCATTTTACCAGTTGTCACAGAGTCGTTGAAAGTCGCGGGCTTGACAATTGATGATGTAACAAATGTTTGTGCAACTACGCACCCTGGACTCCGCGGTGCCGTAATGGTCGGCGACATATTCGGTCGGAGTTTCGCAAACGCACGGAATCTTCCATTTACTGCGGTCAATCATTTGCACGGTCATATTGCTTCTGTTGCCATAAACAAAGATATAAAACCTCCGTTTTTGTCTTTGGTCGTGAGTGGCGGACATACGGCGATTTACTCGGTAAAAAAATGGGGTGCAATATCTTTGGTAATGCAAACAATGGATGATGCGGTGGGTGAGGCCTTTGACAAGGTTGCAAAATTATTGGGGTTGGGGCTCCCAGGCGGTGTTCATATAGAGCGTTTGGCGAAAGAGTACACTGGCGAGTTAATTACTTTTGTTAAACATCCGCGCGCGGACGGGTTTACGTACAGTGGTTTGAAAACCGCGGTCATGAATTATACTAACAAAATTGATGTTCCAAAAATTTGTGCAAGTTTTCAACACGAGGCGGTTATGCAACTTGTTTCACGAACCATAGAGGAGATGAAAAA
This sequence comes from Bacillota bacterium, assembly GCA_009787915.1. GTDB lineage: Bacteria > Bacillota > Clostridia > Christensenellales > UBA1242 > WQSK01. The sequence goes on along the minus strand of WQSK01000069.1, from coordinate 2,211 downwards.
AAGTGGTCAAAGAAAACTCGCCGTGTCAGGCGGGGTGAGTGCGAATGGATATTTGAGGGATTTGATGTCAAAAGCAGTTGCTGAGATTGGTGGCACTGTTTTTTTTCCTGAGCAAAAATATTGTACCGATAACGCGGCAATGATTGGGGCCGCTGCGATACTTGGGTTGAAATTCGTTGACTAGGGCGCAAAGCCTTTATATACTCTTGGTATGGACGAACAAAAAAAACAACCAACACCAAAGCCGAAAGCAACGACTGCGGCTAAAAAGCCTGCTGCAAAAGCCGCCGACACAACGCAAATGGACGTTTTGATTGAACTGGTCAAAGAGATGCGTGACATCAAGAACATGATGATGACGGGACCTGCAGCACCTGCACCTCAACCACAAGCAGCACCCGCGCCTGCACCTGTTCAAGCACCGCCTCCGCCAGTGTCTGCCGCACCTGCGCCCGCACCAGTTCAGCAGGCACCAGTGCAAGCACCAACACCGCCTCCTGTGGCACCGCCTGTACAACAACAGACACCGCCGCCAGCACCTGCGACTCCTGCACAACCTGCGCAAAAGGTGATAACTCCTAATGTTGATTTGGGTAATGTTGTTGCTGCTCCACGTGTTGCGGGCGCGCCTGAGTTTGGCGAGAAACTTGAAGCGTCATCGGATGACGACCTTATTGATGACGGAAAAATGACGGACGAAGAATACAAACAATATGTTTTGTACAAAGCACTTGCCGAGATTGATAAATTCAGCAAACCCGACGTGAATTATGAAGATGACGGCCAAGACGACAATAATGATGATTTTGGAACGGTTGGGGTCTTTACAGACGGCGACGATTTTGGTAGTCTAAACACATGACCTATAAAGAGTTGAAAAAATTATGGCTCTCTTACCTAGAGGGCAAAGGGCACACGGTTGTTATGGGCGCACCAATTACCCCCGAAAACGACCCGAGTACATTGTTCACGACCGCGGGGATGCAGCCTTTGGTGCCATTTTTGTTGGGGCAAAAACACCCAGGCGGAAAACGAATTGCGAACATCCAGCGTTGCGTTCGGACGGGCGATATCGACGATGTGGGCGATGACTCGCATTGTACTTTTTTCGAGATGATGGGGAATTGGTCGCTTGGTGATTATTTCAAAAAGGAAAAAGTTTCTTGGAGTTACGAATTTTTAACAAGCAAAAAATATTTGGGGATTCCAAAAGATAAAATTCATGTTACGTGTTTCGAGGGCGACAAAAATGCACCGCGCGACACGGAATGTGCAAAGTTTTGGGAAGAACAAGGTGTTCCCAAAGAACGCATACATTTTTTACCTGCGAGTGAAAATTGGTGGGCTATGGGTTCGGGTTTGGGCCCCCAAGGACCTTGCAGCGAGATGTTTTATGACGCAGGTGCTGACAAAGTTTGTGGGAAAAAAACATGTAACCCGTCGTGCGATTGCGGTCGGTTTACGGAACTTGGGAATGATGTTTATATGCAATACGTGGCGGACGAACCGAATGTTCTAAAACCCGCAAAACAAAAAAATGTTGACACGGGTTGGGGGCTTGAGCGAATTTTGTGCTTTGTAAATGGGCACAAAAGTGTTTACGAGTCCGAGATTTTTGCCCCTGCTATGGTGTTACTAAAAACCAAAGATACAAGAAACGCGCGAATTATCGCAGAGCATACACGTGCGGCTTCGGTTATTATTGCTGACGGAGTTATGCCGTCGAACACAGGTGCTGGATACGTGCTTAGGATGCTTATACGGCGCGCTGTTCGGGCTGCAAATATGTGCAAAATCGAAACGCCAGTGTTTGGGGAGTTAATCAAATTTTACGCGAGTTATCTCGAGTTCAATGTTGAGTTTGTGACCGCGACATTTATGAAAGAAGTAAACCGATTCATGAACACGCTGACAAAAGGATTGAAAGAATTTGAACGTGCGAGGGCGAACGTAAAAGGCAAAACAATCGACGGGCAGACCGCGTTTCATTTGTTTGAAACATATGGTTTTCCAATCGAAGTAACAAAAGAAATCGCCGCAGAACACGGGTTGAAAGTCGATATTAAGGGGTATGAAGTTGCTAAAAAAGAACACTCGGACAAAAGCAAATCTGCTTCTGTGGCGGCGGGTGCGTTTAAGGGTGGGCTTGCCGACAGTTGCCAAGAAACGGTTCGGTTGCATACCGCGGCGCATTTGTTGTTGGCGGCTCTG
>WQSK01000068.1 GCA_009787915.1 Bacillota bacterium | reverse complement strand
ACTCCAACTTATGAAGAAATAAAAGAGTACTTGGAAAATTTAAAAATTGAAGAATGCGATATTGATTTATAACGCGCGAATTTCGATTGCCACTACCCCGTGGTTTGTTTCGGTGTCCTCGGTGTAATATTCGCGCATCGTTTGGATGAATTCCTGTTTTGTACAGTCACCAGCAAAACCCGCGCGCATCAAGTTTGTGTTGTACGCACCGAATTCCGTCAACACGTCGTACAGTTCAGAGAAACTTTTTGCGTGGATTAAGCCCTCGACGGTGACGGTTAATTTTTCGTTTTCAATATCACGGTTTGTAAATTCGATTTCGTCGCCGATTTTTACTTGTCGGCGTTTTTCGTCGTTTAGGCGCAGTTCAATTGTTTTGCGCAAACTGTGCATTTGCAAGAACTGCTCCGCGTTCAGGGTGAATTTGTGTTTCATGATACGATAGTATACCACGGAATTTTAGTAAATACAAAAAAACCTTGACAATTTTATGGGGGGGGNAGAATCAGAACATGGATATACTTTCAGAAAATGAACAAGCAAAAACAAGAAATGCTAGGTCAAGCGATTACAACAACAAAGAAGCGTGGGCCGATTCCCTGCCTGTTACACACGAGTTACTTGTTGGAAAAGAAATTGGTGACATCATGACCCTTGAGGAGTTCGACAAGTTTGTCGGTCTTTGCGGTGAACCTGTAGCGGAAAAAGGCGGAAGTTTCAGCATTACAACAATCGCAAACGGTAAATTGCAAGGTCATGGACGTACGAGGGTAAAACTTAAAGAGTTTAATGACGGAGAACAAAAAGGTTTTAAAATCGAGGACATTTACGTTTCTTCTATTGGTTAAGATTTTTCTTGACACAATCAAGGACTTGTTTAAAAACCACTTTGTTGCACACGATTGCACCCTTTATGTCGCGGTCATAGCGCTGCTTTTCGCCGAACAAGTCGGTCACAATTCCACCTGCTTCGGTGACGATGATTTTTGCGGAGGCAACATCATGGGCGGTTGTGTTGGGAAACAACTGCAAGTTATACGCCCCCTCGGCGACGGCCATGCAGGCGCGGACGCAACTCCCGATGTTTACAAAGTAGCCATTTTGCCGAAGTTCAACTATGGCATCATAGATGTTAAACACGGCGGTTGATAGGTTTGGGACTCCGCAATAATTTGACATACTTCCCTCGTCGCCAAAGTTGGTTTTGCTTACATATATTCGTTCGCCGTTTTTGTATGCGCCTTTGCCTTTGGCCGCCCAGTACAAACTGTTTGTAAATGGGTCGAGGACGACACCTACGACAGGTTCGCCGTCAATTACAAGTGCCAACGAAAACACGGACACGCCGACACCGCGCGCGAATTGTGCGGTTCCGTCTACGGGGTCACAAGACCAAAGATATTCGCACCCCTGTCCTGTGTACTCTTCTTCTTCGCCTCGAACGGCGTGGGTTGGGAATTTGGCTCTGACCTCTTTGATTAACAAAGAATTGATTTCCATGTCCGCCAGGTCACTATAGAGCGGTCGCCTTTGTATTTGCTTATACCTTTTGCGTTAAAGTATTTAAGCATGATTTCGCCTGCGCGTTGGGCGAATTCTTTGGCAAATGACAAATAGCCATCAAGTTTTTCCGCTTTGCACATTATATCTTGTTTCCTTTTTCGTAAACGCGGTACAGGGTTTTCCCCAAAATGTTTTCCAAAATACAGAGGTGCGCAAAGATACCCTCGTGAAGGTCATCGTCTTGGATGTCTTTCAAAACACTTGGGTCAACCAACAACTCGGTGCACTGGGCACCCAAATCTTTGGCGGCTTGTTGAGTTATAAACGTGAACTCTTTTAACTTTTCGTAAATTATGTGGTCTTTTTTGAACTCGGGCAAGACCTTGAACGCGTCGTATAATTTAACAAATTCTTCTTGGGTCATCACATCCCCCTCTCCTCGATATCGCGTTGCATAAAGTTAAGTTTATCCCTATCAATATCGACGTGGTCCATAACAAATTTTTTATCCAAAAGGTCTTTCCCTTTCAACTTTTCGCCGTCCAAGACACCACGGACTTTCATCTTTTCGGCGACCTTGGCAAAAGGGTTCAATTGCTTGTATGCTTTTTCAAGTTCGCGGAAAGCAATGATTTTCTGTGCCTCTTTTTCCATAAGGTAATTCAACTCGCCAGAGTCATACAATTTACTCCGCTCGGCTTGCATCTCCGAAAGTCGGTGCTTCATTGAACTAACTGTGATAATGCCCTTTTTTTCTTTTTCCGCTAAATTTATCTGTTTTTGTAATGCCATTTCTTTTTTCATCATGTGCGAAACATATTTTTTGCGCAATAACTCTGGGTTTATCTGCGTTTTTTCCTCTTGGATTTTTATGTAACTGTACGGGTCGGCCTTAATTTCTTCAGTCCGTTTTTCTTCCGCACACCTCGCATCATCTTCTTTTTTCTCTCTGGCAACTTTATATGCTGGGTTGTTTTTCTCCATTTCTGCTTGCTTCTTTTTTGCAAGTTCCGTTTTTTGCATCCATGGCGGCAAAGAATCAAATTCCGCCTTCTCTTTTGCCCTTTTTTGTTGGTTTTCGTAAAGGGTTTTTTCCAACTCCTCGCGCCTCTCGATATCGGTCATATCGTATCCTCCTTTTGTGTGTACTCTCAAAATAAAGTATTTGCAATTATTTGCCAAATGATTTCGCGCATGTTATGATATTTTATGGAAACAAAAAAAGCATTGGAAATTTTGAAAAAGTACACGACCAAGCCGAACCTTGTAAAACATGGGGTTGCGGTTTCGATTTGCATGAAACACTTTGCGAAACTCGAGGGTGAGGACGAACAATATTGGGGCGTCGTTGGAATGTTGCATGATATTGATTTTGAGGTCTGCCCCGAGTCGCATTGCAAAGAACGATGTGCATGTATGTTAAAAGACGAGGGTTTTGACGACAAGTTTGTTCACGCGGTACAGAGTCACGGCTTTGAAATTTGCACGGATGTCGAACCAAAACTTTATATGGAAAAGGTTTTGTCCGTGGTTGACCAACTCAGTGGGTTTATAATTGCTTGTGCATTGATTCGGCCCGAGAAAAAGTTGGAACTTGTGACCCTCGAGAGTATCCACAAGCGTTGGAAGTCCCCTGCTTTTGCCTCGGGAACCGATAGGGCGCGAATCCTTCGTGTTTGCGAGAGGATGGGAAAAACATTTGACTATATGGCGGAACAAACTTTGGTCGCCCTAAAAAATGGGGCCAGCGAGTTGGGGTTATAAGTATTTACTTTTCAAGTTTTTTGTGATATAATCGTCACAATGAAATATGAAGAAGCATTATCTTTTGTTGAGAAACACGAGGAATCAGACAATCAATATGTTGATTTAATATGTGAACGACTTCTTGACGGCGACGAACATATAAGGATGTTAAACACTTTAATCATGATTGTCAAAGCAAAGAATTTTTACAAAGAGTTCAAAGCGGCGCGCCTTTTGAAGAAAAATCCATTGGTTGAACACTTTGGCAAAGACACTCCACAGATATATAATCTTGGAACAAAATTTGGAGTTGGAAAGTTTGCAAAATATAATCCTTACAAAAAATATATAAATTCAGAGTATTCGGAGCCAGAACAATGCCATAACAATTCCGTCGGTTTTGCAAATGAAATCGGAAAAGATTGTGAAGTTGTTACTGGCTTAATGGACCCGTGCAACACTGGGGGTGGATTGTTGCATTCTTTTGTGCTTTAAAAAAACAATGCTTTGGACTTTCATGCAAATATGGTTATGACAAAAGATTTGTTTTATTCCTTGCACAATGTTAAAGAACTTGCACGCGTTGATTGTTCGATTATACAAAAAGACTATGCGAAACTCTCGAAAGCAAATATTTTGTTGCCTGTTTATTTGCTTGCACGAGATGAATCAATGGAAAACATTTGCTAAAACCATTGGGAAAGACTTAAACTAAGTATGTGACTGCAAAAGAAAAATACCAAAAGTTCAAAGCACAGGTTTTCAACGCCGTTGACGAAGGGGGCAAGGGGCGATTAAGCACCGTTGTCACTTCCCTCATCATGGGTTTGGTTTTCCTGAATTTTCTTATGGTAGTCATTGAAACGTTTGACGTACTAACAGATACTTGGCACACATTTTTTCATGCTTTTGAGGTTTTCACAGTTGTTATTTTCACTATTGAATTTTTAGTAAGGCTTTGGACGGCGGATTTGCTCTACCCGAAACTGGGGGGGGGTAAGGCCCGAGTCAAATACCTTTTCTCTTTTATGGCGATTGTGGATTTGGTGGCGATTATTCCGTTTTATCTGGGTGCCTTGGTTCCGATTAATATGGTTATGGTCAGGTCACTTAGGGTACTCCGTATGCTAAGAATCCTAAAAGTCACAAGATACTCCTCTGCCCTGACTATGGTTGGGAAGATTTTGAAACTTAGGTCAAAGCATTTGATGTCATCGATACTAATGATTTTCCTGATGATGATGATAATTGCGGTCATCATGTACCATGTCGAAAACGAGGCTCAGCCCGATGCGTTCAACAATGCTTTTGACAGTCTTTGGTGGGCCATAGCAACCATAACCACAGTCGGGTTCGGTGACGTTGCCCCAATAACAACAATCGGTCGAATTATGGGTGGCTTGATTGCGTTGCTTGGTGTTGGTCTTGTCGCAATTCCAACAGGTATATTAACCGACGGGTTTATTCGCGAGATGACAAAAGAAGAACGGCGAGAGCGCGCACTTTTAAGAAAGCAAAAACCAGAAACCGTCACATGTCCAAAGTGCGGAGTGCAATGTTGTGTCGAAGAAACACCGCCTGAAGATACGGAGCCAATAACGAAAACGACAAAAACCGACACGATTAGTTGACAAAAACTTTCAATATTTGATATAATATATAGTATGTTTAAAATTAACGTAACTCCAGGGGTTTACAGGCACTATCAAGGTGGCATCTATGAGGTAGTTTCTATGGCTTTTCATTCGGAAACTATGGAGGAATTGGTTGTCTATAGGACGATTGAAAAAGATATTCGCGATAAGTACGAGTACTTTGTCCACCCCGCCAAAACGTGGAACACCATTGTGAACATGAACACAAAAACCCGCCGATATGAACCAGTTATGAAGTAATCTTTTTTGGTGCCTTCGCGCGGAATCGAACCACGGACACAGGGATTTTCAGTGCATACCTACCACGACAAAGCACAACATACCCCGACAAAGACACCCTACGATACGACAAAATCTATCCCAAGTCAAGAAATA
>WQSK01000067.1 GCA_009787915.1 Bacillota bacterium | reverse complement strand
AATAGAAGAAAAAGATAAAGAGATTGAAACACTTTTACCTAAAAATCATTTGACAGAAACACCAGATGAGGTATAAAACATTGATTACCAGCAAAAAATACTAAGGAGGTTATTATGGATATTTTTGGATGGATTGTTTTCAGTTTGTTTTGCGCACTTGGGTTTGCCGTCGTAGGCTTTATAGTTTTCGAGTTTGCCTACGTGCAAATCAAACTCTTTCAAATGCGCGTGTCAGTTCAACTTGGCGTCAACAAAGTCGACATTGAACGAAGGGCCGAAATCAAACGTGAGCAACTTGCAAAGAAAACAGAAGAAAAATTTGGCGTNGNNCNNGCACCTGTGAAGCCCGAGCCAAAACCCGAACCTGTACAAGTCACACCAGCGCACGAACAATTCTCGGAACCGCAACCGTCAACCCCTGTTGTTACTGCTCCGCCTCCGACACTTACAACTTCTGTTAAGGAATTGAGCCTTTCGGACGAATTGCAACTTCAAAGAGCCGCGGAAACACACACGTCCGAAATCAAACCAGAGCCAGCACCCGAATACATGCCGCCGCCTGCCCCTATGCCAGAACAACATACCGAGAACCCGACATCCGACCCTTGGAACTAACACAAGACAAAAGCCACCCACCAAGTGGCTTTTTTATGACCTTTTTTTACTGTACCTTGATTATTTCGCAAGGTTTTGGACTTGGGAAAACGCTGTAATGTTTTTCTTTTGGAAAACCCCAAAAATATCTGCGAATCACACGGCTTATGCCTGCGTGCGTTATCACAAGAACTTTTTTACTCCCGCAACCTTTTTGCACTGCATCAAGAAAAGATACAACACGATATTCTATTTCTTTAAAAGTTTCTGCACCTTTGGGTTTGAACTTGCCGTCATAAAAAGCGGTAAAAACCTCTGACCGTTTTTCAAGGGCAACTTCACCAACGTCCCCAAAGTTGATTTCCACAATCCTGTCGTCAAAAATGATTTCTCTGTCAGGTACAGCAATTTCCGCAGTTTGTCGTGCACGCAAGAGTGATGAGCAAAAAACTACATCAAACTGTAAATCCTTAATGATTTGAACCATGTTTTCGGACTGGCGAATTCCGTCGGCATTGATTGGCAACTCAGAAGGGCTGGTGCCTGCCTTTCCATTAGTCCAATCCGTTTCGCCGTGGCGCATGATGAAGATTTGGGTTTTCATGGCATGATTATACTATAAACCTTGCAACTAAGCAAGACTATGTTATAGTTTAAACTTTCGGGGTGTGGCGCAGATGTATAAGGTTTTTCGCTTCGACTCAAAACCTTGCCACTGCACCGTCATACGTGCTAGCATACAAAGAAGCGTCGGGGTGTGGCGCAGTGGTAGCGCGCTAGGCTGGGGGTCTAGAGGTCGCAAGTTCAATCCTTGTCACCCCGACCATTTTTAAGGCATTCGAACAAAGGAGGTTGAAATGAAAATAGTTCATTCGTTATCAAAAAGGCACAAAAAATTCCTAAATGCTGGTTTGTCAAGTTTCAACAGAAACGCGTATGGAGAATTTGCGCAAAATGAAGGTAAGAATTTTGGTTTCTATTGTTTTGACGATAAGGCGTTTGCAGGCGGAATCTATGGAACGATAGACGATGGAGATTGGGTTTATATAGATTTGCTTTTTGTCGACGAAAAATATCGTGGCAAGGACATCGCAATCGAACTCATGAAAAAGGCCGAGCAATGGGCAATCGAAAACAAATGCACGGGAGTGCGCACAACGACGTGGGATTTTCAGGCAAAGGGCTTTTACGAAAAATGTGGTTATTCAGTTTATGGTGTTTTGGAAGACCACCCGCGCGGGGCGTCTGATTATTATCTCAAAAAGAAATTATGACTTATAAAAAGTGTCGACCATTTTTCATCATTGCAATACCAACAAATGTATGTTATACTGCCTATAATGAAAGCAGTTTTACGAATTCTGTTTTATGCGAAAGAATGGAAATGGATTATCGCATTTTCAACTTTTACATTGATATTGACCCAAGCCCTGCAACTCACCTGGCCAATTATCACGCGCAACTTTATTGACTTTGCGGTTTCGGATGCAGAGTTTTGGTCCTCCACATTTGTTATCTTATCGGTTTTACTTGTCTGCACGTTTATCGGGCGCGCAATATTTTCATCTTTGCATGAATATTATTCACATGACGTGGGCGAACGCATCAGTCACAAAATGCGACTAATAACCTATAATCACATCCAAACGTTCACCCCAAGGTGGTTTCAAAAAACCTCAACGGGTCAAACCGTAGCCCGCCTAATCACCGACACGACAAGGATAGAAACTTTTATCTCGCACACAATCCCCGATTTTATCAGTTCAATCGTTATGTTTGTCGGGGCCACAATCTTTTTGTTCTACATTAACACTACCCTGGCTTTGTTACTCATGGCTCCTGTGCCTATTATTTTCGTCGTGTCATTCATCGCCCGAAGAATCCGACGCTATTGGCGCATTGCAAAAGAAATCGAAGGTGAACTTGCAGGAAGTTTCACGGACAACATCCAAGGCATGAAGGAAATCCAAGTTTTCAACCGTCAAGGTTATGAAACAAAACGAATTGGCGAAGAATCTATAAAATTGAAAAACGCATGGATGAAAGGTGTCTTTTGGCGCGCGTTTGTAAACCCAGTAGTGTTCCTTATGGAGAGCCTTGGGCGAATCATCACGGTTATCGTTGGTGTAATTTTGCTTGCGAACAACACAATATCTGTTGCGGACCTAACCGCGGTGCTTATGTATATGTATCTGGCGTACGAACCAATCGCAAGGTTTGCCCGCCTGTTCGAGGACCTTCAGCAAAGCATCACGTCGTCCGAGCGCATCTTTAAAATCCTCGACACCCCAACCGAAATTCAGGACACAGAAAATGCCCGCGATGTTGGTGCCCTTAAAGGCAACATTAAATTCGACGATGTTGTTTTTAAATATACTAACGAGGATGCACACAAAAATATTCTGGACCAAATAAACTTCGATGTGAAAGCCAACACAATGGTCGCGCTTGTCGGCCCCACGGGTGCAGGCAAAACCACGGTCACGTCTATCTTGGCCCGATTTTACGACATCCAAGACGGCGCAGTCACAATTGATAACATAGACATTCGCGATATGACCATTGAAAGCCTTCGCAACAATATTTCCATTGTTTTGCAAGACGTATATTTGTTTAACGGCCCAATCGGCGAGAACATTGGGTATGGGAAAGAAGGTGCAACGCGCGAAGAAATCATTGCCGCGGCCAAGTCTGCCGAGTTACACGATTTTGTTGTGGGACTTCCCCACGGTTACGACACAATTGTTGGTGAACGCGGTACAAGGCTCTCAGGCGGGCAAAAACAGCGTGTTGCGCTTGCCCGTGCAATTTTGCGTGATTCGCCAATATTGATTCTTGACGAAGCAACATCCGCCGTAGACAACGAAACCGAGCGCAAAATCCAAGCCGCAATTGCACGAATTTCGGGCTCAAGAACAATGGTTGTTATCGCACACCGTTTGTCTACAATCAAAAATGCCGACCAAATTCTATACATCGAAGATGGCAAAGTCAAAGAACGTGGAACCTATGACGAACTTATCAAAGCCAACAAATGTTTTGCAAAACTCGCCAAGGCAACGTTTTAAATTTTCTGTTTTTTACTCGCAATTATTTTGAAGCGATTAAACGACCCGAGGCGTTTTAAGTTCGCATATAAAAACACGGGGTTACAAAGATTTTCCAGCGGTGTTTCCAATAAAAATTGGACCTCCTCGGCGGTTAAAAGTTTTAGTAGTTTAGAGCGGACTTCTTCATCCGTGACATTGGCGTTTATATTGTCGCGAATCCATTCAACTATGTTTTGCAGAGTCAAACGCTTTAGGCGCGCAACCACAGCAATGGCGACCTCAAGCATCATAAGCAAAAATGTAATTATACCAAGCGCAATCAGAACCACATACTGACCTAAAAACGGCACGAACCATGTTATTGGTGCCTGCATATTAAACAGGTTCAATGCGATAAAATTCGACCCGAACACATAATTGACGGCAATTGCAACGGCGATGAGTGGCCACAAAATAAGCGCAATATTCGCCCACCTATATCGCGTATAGTTGCCACTTGCGACCAAATAGATTCCTACCATACCAATTGCAAGGTGGTGCACCCACACCAATACCGACACAATATGCCATGCAGGGAAAAACAAAAGCGTGTTCATCATGAAAAATGTTGCGAACAAACACCCGCTGATACCTGCGAACACGAGGAAGTCTTTTGAAAACTCTCGCACCCGTCCTTTGAAAATTGCACAGACAGGCAGTAATATAAAAAACAGATTGCATATGTGAAATGGGAGGTACCACTCTAGATTATAAATTCCTGTGATGAGTGAAAATATAAATAGCCCAAGCGCACACGCTAACACCACAACCGACGACACGACAAAGACTTTGTTTATCCAATGTTTTTTCCGATAGAACAAAAATGCACTTAGAATCAACAATACAATGGTCAGAACAATCATCACAATATGCCCAGGCGAGAAATAACTATAGGGTGTTTCGGCTCCGTCATAATAACCTGCCAAAGAAAACAGCACATTCGGCTGAGTCATAATACCAGTAAAAAAATCGTTAAAGAAAAACAAACCAAGACCCAAAACCACAAAGAACAAACAACCTAAAATGATACTTTTGAAAAGCCGATTTTTCATTTACACCTCAACAAGACAAGAGGTACCAACATCTCACCTTTCGTCAAACCCGTGTGATGTCCCGCAAGGATTGCCTGCCCCTTTTTGAATTGAAAACACTTGTTTGACTCGTTCCCAACGGCGATAAAATCACCAAGTTTGTTTCGCCATTTTTCGTGCACAGTTGGTCCGAAAACTCCGCGCTTGATAAGTTCATTCGTCGTGTAGAGGTCAAAATCCGCTTTGTACGCGTTAAACGCAGTTTTAAACTCGGAATCCATACCAGGTTTAACATGAAATACTGTGGCCCTCACATCCATTGAAGGGGGCGCGGACAAGCACTTCATGAGCGCGGTATCTTTGTAAATCGGAACATAGTCCGCAATGTCAATCGCCCCGTGGTCTGCCGTAATTACGAACAAAGTATCTTTTGTTTTAGCCAAAAAATGCTCGAACATAGCATTAAGTTTTTTTGCACAGCGACGAACTTTTTTATGAAATACACCAAAATCATGTATCAGTTGGTCAATGTAATCCATATAGACATAGACGAATTTTTTGGCAGGCGTCA
>WQSK01000066.1 GCA_009787915.1 Bacillota bacterium | reverse complement strand
GACAGGTTAAGCCAACTAAGTCCGTTTGCAAAACAAGGAATTTTGTTCACCGCACCCCACAATGCTGAAATTACCGATAGTGAACTTGAAAAACAAAAAGTTATCCGCAAAAATTCTTTGGACGAAATCGGCGATTTGTTGCTTTAAAACGCAAGCAAACATTTAAGCGCGAGTTCAAAAAGTTTTTCGCGCATATCGTATTTGTCGTGCCAATCGCGGTGGTCCCAAGCATCCGTCATAACGACGTCCGCGGCATACAAAATCTGCCCAAGCATCAACCCAAGGTGTTTCGCCACACAATAATATGCACTGCACTCCATCTCAACAACGTTACACCCCTCGGTTTTCCTTTGTGCCACCTTATCCGCGGTTTCACGAAAAATTGCATCTGTGGTCCAGGTTTTCACGTGCTGGTAATTTATTTTCTCGCGCAAAAAAGTTTTCTCAATAATCGTGAGGACTTTTTTGTTTAACTCGATTTCGCGACTTGGCGGCATATAGTGATAACTTGTACCCTCGTCGCGAACCGCGCTGGTTGGAATCAAAATTTTGTTCTCAGTAATGCTGTCGTCAAGTGTTCCTGCCCCTCCGCAAACCATGAACTTTTTGACACCAAGTGCCGCCATGGCTTCGACCACACGTGCGGCCTGTGGCGCGCCAATCGGCACAGGAATCACATAGACGGGCTTTTTAAAAGCACCTGCTTCCATCAAAAAAACCCTTGGGCGAACACCCTCTGTACGGATTTTGAAAACTTGGTTGACTTTGAAAACGCGTTCGTAACTGTCAACAACATCCGAAAAGTACGTAATCAAACACATATCGGAAACACAAGAAACAAACGGCGGGAGGTATTTTTTGACATCAACAACTGGTCGTGAAACCCCGTCAAATTCAAGGATTGGAAATTCTTTCTTAATCATACTTCAATATAATATATTAAGGGCGAATTAGCAAAACAATTTTTTAATACATATTGTCTATGCTTGTAAAAATTGGCGTCGTTTTCATGTGCATTGCATTCATGGTAATGGCATTTGTGGACGTCACTGCGTTCCTGGATAACGGCCGCCGCGCAATTTTGTTGGTGGGCACAAGCGTCATCCCCGTGCTATTCCCATTTTTTTTCATCGGAGGTTTGTTAACAGAACTGCAACGTGACCTAAACGTCAACCGCCGTGTCAATATTTTCATGGTCGTTGTACTCGGTTTATTGTCGGGGTTTCCAACGGGTGCAAAATTACTTAGCAATATGCACAAAAATGGTACAATTACTCGGACAACCGCAATACGCATTTCGCCGTTCATTACAACCGCGAGCCCAATATTCACAATTGCAGTAATAGGTGTGGCATTGTTCAAAAGCCCCATGCTTGGCGTGATAATTTACGTTGCGCACATTGGCGCAGCGTTTATAACAGGGGCGATTTGTTTCCGACTCTCAAAAGTAATTAAGCCGCTTCAAAATCAAAACACGGCGACTCCCACCTTACAAAACAATGAGGCTAAAAAAACCGATATAGGCGAGTCCATTTCAAACGCGCTCCATGGTGCCGTTTCATCGGTTTTGGCGGTTGCAGGTCTTGTAATTGTATTTTTCATAGGGTCAGCATCACTGGTGCCAGCAATTGCGGGCATCTTCGAGATGACAACGGGAATTTTTCGCATATCCGAGGTCACAACGGGCCTGCCTCTAGCAATCATGACCGTTGCAATTTTGTCGTTCGGCGGTCTTTGTATTGCGGCACAAGGTTTCGTTTTCACACGAGCATTTGCACTGCCCGCATGGTTTTACTTTGCATACAAAACTTTGCACACAATATTGGCAATAGTCCTAATCGTGCCCCTATACTTGTTATTTCTTTGATGTTGCTTTGCTTGCTTTTTTAACTTCTTCAGCAAAGTTTTCTTGTTTTTTCTCGATACCTTCACCAAGTTCAAAACGTACAAAACGACGAATAGAAATCTTCTCACCAATTTTTGCACCGACCTCGGTCACAACGTCTTTAATTGTTTTTGACGGGTCTTTAACAAAAGGCTGGTAAACAAGACAAACGTCAGCATAGTATTTTTTAACTTGACCTTCAAGCATTTTCTCAATAATGTTGTCAGGTTTTTTTTCTGCCTTTGCTTTTTTACGCAATACTTCTCTTTCTTTGTCCAATTCTTTTGTCGGGACTTCTGTTTCATTAACATATTGGGGATTTGAAGCAGCAATTTGCATAGCCACATCTTTAACAAGCGTTTGGAAATCTTCGGTTTTTGCAGCAAAATCGGTTTCGCAATTAATTTCAACCATAACACCGATTTTCCCAAAATGACTATAAACACCAACTGCACCATCCGCGGCTTCCCTGGTTGCTGCTTTTTTTTCAAAGGACGCCTTGCCCTTCTCGCGCAAAAATGCAACCGCTTTTTCAAAGTCGCCTTTGCATGCTTCTAATGCTTCCTTGCAATTTTTAATCCCTGCTCCTGTTACTTCTTTCAATTTCATGATTTCCATTTTTCTTTCTCCTTTTTTAATGGTTAAAATTATTTTTCAGATTTAAGCGGTCTGCCCATTTTATCAACGGCAGTCGTTTCTTTGCGCTCTTTTTTAACTTTTTCTGCTTTCGGTTTTTCCGATTCATCTTTTTCTTCTTGGGCGTCAAGCATCGCCTTAGCCTTCATTGCATCAGACATACTAACTTTGTCGTCACCGCTCGAGTCGCGCAAAACA
Source organism: Bacillota bacterium (assembly GCA_009787915.1). Lineage (GTDB taxonomy): Bacteria > Bacillota > Clostridia > Christensenellales > UBA1242 > WQSK01. The sequence continues at coordinate 2,620 of WQSK01000066.1, read as the reverse complement.
ACACCCTCTTTGGCCTCGATAACAGCATCGGCAAGCGCGGCCAAAATCAACTGGATACTACGCACGGCATCGTCGTTCGCAGGGATAATAACATTAACATCGTCTGGGTCGCAGTTTGTGTCAATGATACCAACAACAGGTATACCAAGTTTTTTTGCCTCACCAATTGCGATGTGCTCTTTTTTGCTGTCAACCACAACCATCACGCTTGGGAGGGCCGTCATCGCAGCAATACCGCGCAAGTTCTTTTCCAACTTGTCGCGTTCGTCCATCAATTTGATTACTTCTTTTTTTGGCAAGTACGCAAACTCGCCGACCTTTTCCATGTTATAGATTTTTTCCATGCGCTCGACACGGCTACGGATTGTTTCAAAATTCGTAAGTGTCCCACCCAACCAACGTGAGTTCACATAGAACATACCGCAACGTGTAGCCTCGGCCTTGATTGCTTCTTCGGCTTGTTTTTTTGTTCCGACGAAAAGAATTTTTTTACCTTCTTTGACCGCGTTGCGGATGTAGTCATACGCCTTGTCGATAAGCACAGTGCTTTGCTCCAAGTTCAAAATATGCACACCGTTACGCTCTGTAAAGATATACGGTTTCATTTTTGGATTCCAGCGACTGGTTTGGTGTCCGAAATGCACCCCTGCTTCAAGTAGTTGTTTCATTGAAATTACTGACATTTTTACCTCCGTTGTCTGCCCCGTATGGTCGACCGCGTTGCGGACAGAGTTTAACCATCGGGTAAATTTCGTAATTTAACTATACACCCCATTGTTTTACAATGCAAGTACTTTTTAAAGTTAATCTATTTTAGTGTCGCGCCATAGCAACATTGCGCCTGCAAGAATCTTTACGGCAACTAATAACATAATGAACGCGGAAAGGAAGTGTGTAATGCCCAATGCCATCACATTTACATTAAACAAATCTGGGATGTAGTCAATACCAAGATATCCATACACAGCAGTAAACCATATCACAACCAATAGAAGGCCACTTGTTAAATCCAGAGTTTTTGAAACATTTTGGTTGATAAATCTATATGTGTTCCCTGTAAATCGTCCAACTATGTGTAAAATAAATGATATTATTGTCCATACAAACATCAGTAAAAGTACGATTAGTAACAATATGTGTATTGGACTTTGCTCACGAATCAAGTCAAAGTTTGATAGGTACTCTCTTTCAAATATCCATTGTCCTGAGAATCCATAATGAGAAAAAGGTGCGGTATTAATTCCAATAAAAACATCATAAATATTAATTGCAAAAAGTCCTAAAGTTACGGACATTAAAACGATTGAAACAATCGTCAAAGAAAACCATGTCCAAAATCGCCATTTTGGTTCTTGCGCCCTTGGTGATTCGGTTGTGATTGCATGGACTTGTTTTTGCTTTACTGTTTTTGGGATATTAATAGGTATAAATAAATCGGATGGAGTTATACCATAAAAACTCGCGAGTTTTTCAAGTTCATTCAACGAAGGAGATTGCATACCAAACTCCCACTTCTTGATAGTTTCAATATCAATAGAAAACAAAGTTGCAATATCCGAAATTTCCAAACCTTTCGATTTTCGCAACAAAATAAGATTACTATTTAAGTAGGTCACACAACAATGTACCATAAAATTTGGTCAAGTCAAGAACTTTTCTTGCGTTAGTTCGACGCAACGCTTTTTTGCTTAATCGTTGTTGCCTTCACAGTCGTAGTCGTCGTTTCGGTCACTTTTTTTTGCGGTTTCATGTATTCGAATTTTGCTTTTTTACTTTTGCTGATAACGTCTTTGTCGATAAAAACTTTGCTCACGTTTTTTTCGCTTGGTGTTTCGTACATAATGTCAAGCATACAATCTTCTAAAATCGACCTAAGTGCCCTGGCCCCAGTTTTCAGTTCAAGAGCCAAATCCGCAACGGTTTCGATACTTGCGTCATCAAAGTCCAACTCGATGTTGTCAAGGGCAAACATTTTTTTGTATTGCTTAATCAGCGCATTTTTTGGTTTAGTAAGAATTTTTACCAACGCCGCACGGTCAAGCGCGTGCAAGCCAACAATCACAGGGATACGCCCAACAAACTCTGGGATAATTCCGTATTTTACAAGGTCAATCGGCGACACAGTGTGGATGTCCTCAATCTCGTTTGATTCTTCGGCTTTTGGTTTTAACTCGGCACCAAAGCCAAGACTGCACGCATTTTTTCTGTGCGCAACAATTTTGTCAAGACCAACAAAAGCCCCTCCAACAATGAACAAAATGTTTTGTGTATTCAATTGGATACATTCTTGGTTCGGGTGTTTGCGCCCGCCTTGCGGAGGTACACTTGCAACAGTACCTTCGATAATTTTAAGCAACGCCTGTTGAACACCTTCGCCACTCACGTCACGAGTAATAGAACGATTCTCGCCTTTCTTTGCAATTTTGTCAATTTCGTCGATATAGATGATTCCGCGCTCGGCACGTTTAACGTCAAAATCTGCGGCCTGCAAAAGTTTCAAAAGAATGTTTTCGACATCTTCACCAACGTAACCTGCTTCGGTAAGCGCCGTCGCATCCGCAACCGCAAACGGAACATCTAAGATACGTGCGAGCGTTCGCGCCATAAGTGTTTTCCCCGA
>WQSK01000065.1 GCA_009787915.1 Bacillota bacterium | reverse complement strand
AAAAAACCGTCTGGGATTACGGCCTATGGACCTGGCTATATTGACCAAGAGTTGGAAAAAATTGTAGGACTCCAAACCGATAAACCGCTTAAGCGTGCGATTTTTCCATACGGCGGTATTCGTACCGTAAAAACCGCATTGGAAGAATTTGGTTATAAACTTGACCCAAAAACCGAGGAAATTTTTTCCCATAGAAAGACCCATAACGACGGCGTGTTTGATGTTTATACCGAAGAAATGCGAAATGCACGGCGTTCGGGGATTATCACGGGTTTGCCTGATGCCTATGGCAGGGGGCGGATTATTGGTGATTACAGGCGGGTTGCATTATATGGAACAAAGTTTTTGATTGGGGAAAAGGCAAAAGACAGGGAAGCCCATGCGGGGTATTTGGGCGCGAAAATCATTGCACAGCGCGAAGATATTGCCGAGGGAATCAAGGCACTTAAGCAACTTGAGGCTATGGCAAAAAGTTATGGCTTTGATATCACAAGGCCAGCAAGTACGGCACAAGAGGCGATACAGTGGACTTACCTCGCATATTTGGCGGCGGTAAAACAACAAGACGGCGCAGCAATGAGCCTTGGACGCGTGAGCAGTTTCCTTGATATTTTTATCGAGCGTGACATTGCAAACGGCACCCTAACAGAGGAGCAGGCGCAGGAATTGGTTGACCACTTTATCATGAAGTTGCGCATTGTTCGGTTTTTACGAACCAAAGAATACAACAAGTTTTTTGCAGGCGACCCAACTTGGGTGACCGAGTGTTTGGGCGGCATGATGGAGGACGGAAGAACACTTGTAACTAAAACGTCGTTTAGGTTTTTGCACGCGCTTTATAACTTGGGACCTGCGCCAGAGCCGAACCTCACCGTTTTGTGGTCAACCCAATTGCCTGAAAAATTTAAGAAATTTTGTGCCAAAGTGTCAATAGATACGAACTCTGTCCAATACGAAAGTGACGACCTTATGCGTCCTACATTTGGCGATGATTACGCAATTGCGTGTTGTGTGTCGGCTATGAAAGTCGGAAAACAAATGCAATTTTTCGGCGCACGCGCGAACCTTGCGAAGGCACTTTTGTACGCAATCAACGGCGGTCGCGATGAAGTCAGCGGTGTACAGGTTGCTCCGAAAACCGATGCTGTGGAGGGTGAATATCTTGATTTCAACGATGTTATGAAAAAATTTGATGCAACCCTTAAATGGCTTGCGGGGCTTTATATGAACACGCTCGATTGCATTCATTATATGCACGACAAATATAATTTCGAGAGCCTGCAACTGGCGTTACATGATTCGGATGTTCAGCGAACCCAGGCGACGGGCATAGCGGGTCTTTCGATTGTTGTTGATTCGTTGTCTGCAATTAAAAACTCCAAGGTCAAAGTCATTCGCAACGCCGATGGAATCATAACAGGGTATGAGGGCGACAAAGAATATCCTGCTTTTGGAAACAACGACAAAGAGGTTAATAAACTCGCGGGCGAGATTGTTAAAAAGTTTATGACTTATTTGGGTGCACATAAGACCTATCGTGATGCGATTCCGACGATGTCGATTTTGACAATTACATCAAATGTGATTTACGGTGCAAAAACAGGTTGCACCCCATGTGGTAGAGAGCGGGGGGCTCCGTTCGCCCCTGGTGCGAACCCTATGCACGGGCGCGATAAAAAGGGAGCGATTGCGTCGTTGGCGTCTGTGGCATCGCTACCGTACGAGTACGCGAAAGACGGGATTTCATATACGTTTTCGATTACCCCAGAGGCTCTTGGAAAAACCGAAGAATCTCAAATTTCTAATCTTGTGTCGATGATTGACGGCTATGTAAAAGAGGGCGGTCAGCACGTCAATGTTAACGTGTTTAGGCGCGAGATGCTTATTGATGCTATGGAGAGGCCAGAACTATATCCCCAGTTGACAATTCGGGTCAGTGGTTACGCGGTTGAGTTTACACGTCTTTCGCGTGCGCATCAACTTGAAGTCATAGCGCGAACACTGCAAGAAAAAATGTAGCATTGGAGGCTCTTTGATATCTGGCAAAATTCATTCGATTGAAACTTGTGGAACCGTCGACGGGCCTGGGGTTCGCTATGTTCTTTTTTTGCAGGGGTGTGGTCTTAAATGTATATATTGTCATAATCCTGATACTTGGGACGGTGGGTGTAAAAAAGCCCGCACGATGACAGTTGCCGAAGTCGTTGAGGACATCGAAAAGTACAAATCGTTTTTCGGGGCAGAGGGCGGTGTGACCGTGAGTGGCGGTGAACCTCTTGTTCAAGCAAAATTTGTGTTGGAACTTTTTCGTGTTTTAAAACAAAAAGGTTTTCACACCTGTTTGGATACATCGGGTTCTGTTCCATTAAACGAAACTGTGAAAGAAATTTTGTCTTTGACCGACCTTGTGCTTATGGACATCAAAAGCGCAATTCCCGACACGTTTAAACGCATGACGGGGCAGTCTGTGGATAATACTTTTGCGTTTGCAAAATATTTGTCTGACAAAAAAATCCCAATGTGGGTGAGGTATGTGGTGGTGCCAGGATATACGGATTTGGACAAAGAGGTAGTTGCGCTTGGGGAGTTTTTGCAGGGTTTGCGAAACGTCAAAGAAGTAGATATCTTGCCGTTTCATCAAATGGGCGCGCACAAGTGGGAAGCCCTAAAAATGCCCTATGTATTGAAAGATGTAAAAACACCAACCGCGGATGTTATCGGTAAAATCAAAACAATGTTAGGAATAAAATCTTGACCATATATTGTGTTTAATGTATGATGTACTACACCATATACGGAGGGGTGTCAGAGTGGTCGAATGTGTCGCTCTCGAAAAGCGATAGTCCGAAAGGGCTCGCAGGTTCAAATCCTGTCCCCTCTGCCACATTCGACAAGAATAGAACTTTTCTGAGGAGGAAAATGACTACTGTTTATTTTGTACGGCACGCAGAAGTCGACCATAACTATGTTCAGAATAAAGAAAAGTCAAGGAACGAAGATAAACCTTTGACCGACAGAGGAAGAAGGGACTGCTCTCTTGTAACGAAATTTTTGAAAGATAAAAATATAGACACAGTTTTTTCAAGCCCCTATGTGCGTGCCATTGATACTATTTCACCATTCGCAAAAACTATAGACACAAAAATCAAACTGGTCGAGGATTTTAGAGAGCGAGAAAAAGGGAAAGGTGTAAAATTCACCACAGAGTTTTTAAAAGAACAGTGGAACGACTTTTCGTACAAATTGTCAAATGGCGAATGCCTGTTTGAAGTACAAAAACGAAACGTTGTCGCATTGCAACAAATTTTGAAACAGCACAAGAACAAAAACATAGTTATCGGCACGCACGGTGTATCGCTTGGAACAATTATTAATTATTTTGATAATTCGTTTGGGTTCGAGCAAAGCAGACAAATTGGAAATCCCTATGTTGTAAAAATAACTTTTGATGGAAGCACTTTTGTTGACTATGAAATGATAGACTTATGACATCATGTTTGTTGGTTTGACTTTAAGATTTAACTAGACATTTGATTGGAGTTTTGATATAATCATTTCATGAATTTGAAACTAAGGAAACTTTTAATTTTGCCCGCTGTGTTGCTGGTTTGTGTATTTGCATTTGTAGGATGTGCGTCGTTTAATTCACAGAATAATTCTAATGTCACAAACGACTCGGCACCAAGTCCAGATACGAGCATTGTACCAAGACCAAACCCACCAGCGCCTCCGAGCACAGGGGGTGACCCGTCGCCAACACCAGCACCGACACCAGAGAGAGAACTTTTTAACACAAGCACGCCGATTTTGTTGGACGCGTTAAATAATTCTGGGCTTGAAATCCTAAACCCGAAAAAAGATTATCCAAAGTTTTTTGCTTTTTCATTTGAAATGCCAGACTGGGTTGTTGTTGATTACAGCAACGAAGAGTATGAGGCTTTGTTCAAAAAAATATTGCGTGGCGAGGAAGAAGTTGGAAACCATCTTTTCTGGTTTGCGATGAATCCGCAATTTATTTTTAGGCATAACAAGGCAAACCTTCGATTGGTCCAAACAGTGATGGAACTGGGTGAATTTCCACAACAGTTGCGCGAAGAATATGCAGGTCTTATAGTTTGGGCGAGTCCGTGCAGGACGCTAAACCCTTGGATTGGGGCCGCACATATTCCAAGAAATGGGATTAGTTATCAAATCTTTTTTCGTGACGATTGGTCTGTGCACTATATAAGAAACTCCCGAATGCTTGGTGTTATAGAGTTTACTCAAATGGGTGTAGGTGGATTTTTACTGAATCCAATACAAATTGTTCATGAGGGCGAATTGCGTCAGGTAGACCACCGTTTCTTTCCAATTAGAAATGAAGCAGGTGAACTTTTAGGGTATCGTTTGAGTTCAACCTCGGTTCACATTAACGTCTATATGGGCGGAGGCGTGAATGTGTCGGCTGGAATCTCCATTATTTACAACACAGAAGTTGTCACAAGCGTGTGGTGGCAGGGTGACCGACATGTTGACGTTCGGCGCTTGTCGCACTTGCGCCTTACGTTTGATTCCAGCAATATGTACTCGCAGGGGCAAGGTGGTATGTTTCCCGAGATAAACATTCTTACTGAACAAAGCGGTCTTTGGAACTATGAAAACATTTGGACAATTTTTCGTGAAATAAGCATGACTCCACGAGAAGTGATACCGACTTTTGCCCAACCAAAATTTTTGTTTATCTGATAACGAATGCGGTTCTTCCAGAGAGGGTTGCGTTGCCTTCGTCCGAGTCAATGTGAATAGCGGGCGCGTATTCTTTGTTTACACGTACAACAACTTCTTCAAGGATGCACGCGCGTTCTCCGTCAAATTTGATTTTTACAATTTGACCGTTTTCAAGGTTTGATTCTTTTGCGGTTTTTGGGTCAAGGTGGACGTGTCTTTTTGCGATAATTGTTGATGCCTCACCGACCGATTTTGGTTCACCATTTGTGCCAAACGTCAATATTGAAAGAGTAGGCGTACCCTCAAGGTCACCGCTCAGGCGTACTGGGACGCCCTTTAGACCAAGTTTAAATGCATCGGTGCGCGAAATCTCGACCTGGGTCTTGTCACGTGCGGGACCAACAATTGCGACGTTTGCAATGGTTTCTTTGGGACCAACAAGGGTCACACGCTCTTTACAAAGGTACTCGCCAGGTTGGCTGAGTTGGCGGTCTTTGGTCAGTTTTGTGCCTTTGCCAAAGAGTGTTTCAATGTCCGCGCGTGAAAGATGAACGTGCCTCACGCTTGTTTCGCATAGGATTTCCATTCGACAATTATTGCGCATATTATAGACATTGTCAATAGGTTTATGATATGATAAAACCAGATGTTTGAACTTGAGAAGGCTTTGGAAATCACCGAAAAACGTGAGCGTTACGAATACGTATATGA
>WQSK01000064.1 GCA_009787915.1 Bacillota bacterium | reverse complement strand
AAACAGATACCAAGATAAGGGATATTGTTTTTACGGGCGTACTCGGCGGTTTTGATTTTGCCCTCAATACCGCGGTTGCCAAAGCCACCTGGGACAATTATCGCATCTACGCCTTTTAGGCATTTTGCCGCACCATGCTTTTCGATTTCTTCGCTGTCGACCAATTTAATTTCTGGTTTGATTTTGCATGATATGCCTGCGATGTTCACCGATTCCACAACCGAGAGGTACGCATCTGGAACGGAAACATATTTTCCGACAATTGCGACGGTCTTTTTTGGATAGCCATTAAACATGTGCTTTACCATGTTGCGCCAGTCTTTGAGGTCAGGCTGTGGTGCGCACAAACCAAGTTTTTTCAAAACAATATCGTCAAAGTTTTGTTCTTTTAGGGTAAGCGGAACTTCGTAAATAGACCGACTGTCATAATTATGGATGACGTTTTCATGACTGCCGAGGTTACAGAACAGGGCAATCTTTTTGCGGGCTTCGGTGTCGAGTTGGACATTCGCGGAACTCCTGCAAACAATGATGTCTGTGAAAACACCCATGCTACCGAGTTCGCGGACGCTTATCTGGGTTGGTTTGGTTTTGATTTCGCCGCTCATCTCAAGGAATGGAACCAATGTTACGTGTACGGACAGGCTGTCTTGGTCGCCAAGTTCGTTTCGGAATTGACGGATGGCTTCTATAAAGGTTGAACTCTCGATTTCGCCAACTGTGCCTCCGATTTCGACGATTACAATGTCTACGTCGTTTGCTACGGATTTCATAGTATCAATAATTTCGTTCGTTATATGGGGGACGATTTGTATTGTTTTTCCAAGATATTCACCTTTACGTTCTTTGTTGATTACGTTAAGCCAAATTTGCCCGCTGGAAAAACTGGAGTTCGCCGTCAGGTTTCGGCCCAAAAATCTTTCATAGTGTCCAATATCCAAATCGGTTTCCGCACCGTCGTTTGTTACAAAGACCTCGCCGTGTTCATAGGGGCTCATGGTGCCTGGGTCTACGTTGATATAGGGGTCCAACTTTTGGATTGTAACGCGAAACCCGCGGAGGGTTAAAAGCATCCCGAGCGATGATGCGGTAATTCCTTTCCCAAGCCCCGAAACGACACCCCCTGTTACGAAAATAAATTTTGCCATTGTTGTCCTCCTTTGTTGTCTTTGCAAGAAAAAAAGGCGTCCACAAATGTGGCGCGCCCTAAAAAGTTTTGCAAAAAACTAACATCATGGAATGTATCTTAGCATGTTAATAATGGGCTTGTCAACGGCTTGAGTCAAGAATTTCTGTGTTTTCTGCGCTTGATTCACCAACTGTGTCCATGCGATATTTGCTGTGCAGGCGGTTAAATCTTTCTCTACAGGCTCTGCACGCGCGGTCGGCGGCATTTCGGTCACCCAAAAGGTCAACAACATCACGGTCTTGTTCGTCAAGATTTTGCCATTTTGCTTCAAGGTGTGCGGCACGGCCTGGGCACTTTTCGTTAAAACGGTATTTGCAGGTTTCTGCTTCTGTTCTACTATCCATAATTATATATATTGACTTTGTGCGAATTTTGTGATATAAATAAGTCAATGAGTAACACACAATTATCACCAGAATGGCAAAAACGGGCAGATGAACGCCACGCAAGGTTTATGAAAGCAGTTAATGCAGGTCAGGTAAGACCATTTCCAAAAGAGGTTTTCGATGCATTAAGGCCATATCAATTTGGTGGGATTCCAATGTCTATTCTGCTTTTTACTATAGAGATGAATAACGGATTTTGTTATGAAAAGGGAACAGACTTAACACTTGCTTTTGACGAGTGCACACTATATTACGGCGATGTTGAATATTTGCGTGTAAAAACAGAGGGCGAAATACATAAGGATGGTTCTTCGGCGGCTGACCATGCTTTTGTCGAAGCATATGGTCATGTTTTTGATACTACTATGGGGTTGATGTACACAAAAGAAGCGTATTGGGATGTCGAAAGACCAACCATACGTAAAACCCACACCAAGGAAGAATGCCTCGAGTATCTCAAGTACTCTGGAATTCTGGGGGGGGGTACTGATTTTGCTAAAAATAAATGGTCTTTATTACTTACATTGCCTTCAATAGAAAACATCGTATATAATACAGAAGATATTGCAACAGAAATGAATAAGAAATTGTTGTTAGAGGAAATTAAAAAACTTAAAATAGCAATAGACTATGACGGAATGCAGGCAGAAATGGTTGCTGATATGGAACTTATGCGAACTGACCCGAAGGCGCTTGATGAAAAATTTGGTATTGTGAAAGACAAATACGGTCGTGAGATTTCCCGCGGTGGCGTTTTAAATCCGTATTACGAGGAGATTGACCCTGAAACTATCCCAGAGCGTAATGCAAAATTTAAAGAAGATATGAAAGACCCAGTTAAAGAGCAAGAGTTTATATCAAAAATAGAAGCCGAGCATGATGCGGAAATGAAATTAACCTATCAGAGAGCAACATTGTTTTTAGAAAAAGTCAAAAAGAACCCAACCGCAAATATATATGAAATGTCCGAAGATTATATTGAAACCACAGAAGTTTAATGTTACAATCTTTTTGTGCAAAAGATAAATGTTTTACCTCCGCATGTTTATAACCTCTTGTCTGCGGGCGAGGTCGTCGAGAATCCCTCGGCGATTGTGAAAGAGTGTGTGGAAAATTCCCTTGATGCGGGTGCCACAAGTGTTGTGGTTGAAATAGAGCGTGGGGGCTTGGACTTGGTTCGCATCACCGACAATGGGCATGGTGTTTTGAACTCTGAGGTCGAAAAAGTTTTTTTACCACATGCAACCAGCAAAATCCGAGATGCAAAAGACATAGATGCGATTGGAACGCTTGGGTTTAGAGGTGAGGCAATGGCAAGTATCGCAAGTGTTTCTATGAGCGAGTTCCTGACGCGAACAAAAGATGAAGCAACGGCAACGTGTTTAACAATTCACGGCGGAAAAACAATTTCTAAAAAACAACAATCGCGCGAAGTCGGAACAACTGTTACCGTGCGAAACCTGTTTTATAATACTCCTGCACGGGCAAAGTTTTTGCGGTCTACGGGTACTGAAAAAAACGCCGTGACAAAAATTATTACTGGCTTTATATTGGCAAACCCAAGTGTTTCATTTAAATACATAATAGACGGTGACATAGTTTTTGCTTGTAATGGAAAAACATTAAAAGAAGCAATCAATACTGTGTACAACGCGGTACCATCGGGGGAGTTGCTTGATATCAAGCGTGACAAGGACGGGGTCAAGGTTCATGGCTTTGTGTCGTCGCCCCAATTTACGCGACCAAATCGTACTTACCAAACAATCATTGTAAACGGACGTGTCGTAGATGACACAACAACCCAAGGTGCGGTTAATAATGCTTTTGGTAATTTTGTAACTACGGGTAATTATCCGTTCTTTGTACTGTGCATAGAAATTAACCCAGAGTTCGTTGATGTCAACATCCACCCAAGGAAACTTAACATAAAGTTCTCAAACCCAGATTTGGTTTCAACCATAGTACACGATGCGGTTATGTCAGGGATAGATGGGTACCTTAAGCAAAAACACACGGTGAACTTTGATAAGAATAAAGATACAGAGTTCCTTGAGCGTATGGCTTTTTTCAAAGCGGCGGATAATAACAAAGTAATGGCTGCGGACAACATTATGAATCATTTTGATTTGATGGAAAGACCTGTGGTTAAAAAACCTGTGCAAAAGTCAGTACAGCAAACTATGGATACAGAAACTGTGCAGAGCGTTAGGGTGTTGGGAACAATATTTGATACTTACATATTGGTTGATGACGGAGCATTGCATATTATAGACCAGCACGCGGCGCACGAGAGGCTCTTGTTCGACCAGATGATGTTGGATGTCAAGGCAAACAATATTCCTACGCAAAAACTCTTGTCGCCGATGACATTGGCTCTGTCGGTGCAAGAAATGCAGAGGGTAGAGTCCCTTATTTCGGTTCTTGAAGATTGCGGTATAGTAATGCAACCGTTCGGAACCAACGCCTACAGAATCACGCACGTTCCAATGATAATTCAAAGCGGCGATATTGATTCGCTTGTGTCTTTGGTTTTGGGTGAAAAAGATATCAGAGGTGCAAAACTATCTGACCTTATGCGCGAGAAGATTATAAAACATTGTTGCCACCTAGCAGTTCGTGCGGGGGACAAGATATCCAACAAAGATATCTCAGATTTACTCAATCGATTTGCGAAAAAAGATACGCCGTTGGTTTGCCCTCATGGTCGGCCTATTGTTATAAGTTTTACAAAACAAGAAATTGAAAAAATGATTGCAAGAAGATAGGTGATACTGTACATTCTATAGATATGGCGGACGAGGAAATAAAACAACCGAAGCCCAGCGTGTGGAGCCGAATAAGGTCTTTTTTCTATATACCTACGAATGCGCCTTTTTCAAACACCGTTTTTACGGATGCCAACAAGCGTGAAATTACCCGCTATAAAAGATATTTCAGTCGTGTTCAAAAATATTTTTCCAAGAAACAAAAAAAGCCAAGAAACATCCCTGTACTGACAAGATTCAAACCAACGGTTGAGGAAGGTCTTTCCAGTGACCAAGTGAGGACAAGGGTTCGTCAGGCCCAGATTAACTTTATAAAAAAAGGTTCGACCAAAAGCGTCGGACGTATTTTGTTCACAAACCTCTTTACATGGTTTAACATTTTGGCGGTTACGGCAATCAGCCTCTTGGTTTGGGTGGGGGCGTATTCATCGACGTACTTTGTGATTATCGTTGTTGCGAACACCCTTATCGGTATCATTCAGGAACTTAAAGCAAAATTCACGATTGAAAAGTTGTCCCTTATTTCACGTGTTAAGACTACGGTTGTGCGCGACGGTGAAAAAGTCGACATCGCAATTGACGACGTGGCTTTGGATGATATCTTGATTTTATCGACGGGCAAGCAGGTTCCAGCGGACTGTGTGATTATGGATGGAACCATTGAGGTGAACGAAAGTCTTTTGACGGGCGAGTCCGTTCCAATCCAAAAAGGTAAAGGCGATATGTTGCTGGCGGGTTCCTATATTGTTTCGGGAACGTGCCATGTTCGGGCGGAAAAAGTCGGCAGTGGGAACTATGTTCAAAAACTTGCAAAAGGTGCAACAAAATATGTTCGTCCGCGCTCCGAGTTATTGGGCAGTTTGCGTATCATAATTCGGACGATTAGTTTCTTTATGGTTGTGTTGGCATCACTTTATATCATCCGACAAATTGGGGTTGGGGTCGAGGACCGCGATACCGCGATTGTTCATGCTATTGGCGCGGTTATAGGTATGATTCCGTCGGGTATGTTTTTGCTTACAAGTATGGCACTTGCCGTTGGGGTTATAAATCTTGCAAAGGCTCGAACTTTGGTGCAGGAACTATATTGTATCGAGATGCTCGCGCGTGTTGATACTTTGTGCCTTGACAAGACGGGAACAATTACAAACGGTACG
>WQSK01000063.1 GCA_009787915.1 Bacillota bacterium | reverse complement strand
CGCACTGTGATGAGGCACACCGCACATCGGAGCCTTTTTTTCCATACCACAATCGCGCCCCGTCAATACAATTCCAAGAACCTTGCTCGCAACCTCGGCATCGTCAAAAAACATCTCGTAAAAATCGCCCAAGCGAAAAAATACTATACAATTAGTGTGGCGCGCCTTAACATCCTGCCACTGCTTCATCATAGGAGTCATCGGTCGTTACCTCCACTCTGACTCATATGCCGTTCCGTCATTGGTGTCATGAAAACATTATACCTAACCTATTCCAATAGGTCAATATTACGCGATACAAACTCTGAGTTTAAATTTCCTGTTGAACCTGTTGGCCAGGTATTATAATCTTTTTTAAAACTCACATTAAGCGTGTCAACAAAATCTTTTTGCTTGGTTTGGGAAATCGTACCTTGCGTACGCGTTTTTCTTATACCATTTCTGATGATTGTGTTTTTTCTAAGCACATCCCTCTTTACCAAATCAAAAATGGTTTTAAGCAACACCTCGCGCACCGCATGGAGTTTCACATTGTTTTGGTCAGCATCAAAAAAAGGGTCCATTGTTGTCTGAACCGATTCGTTAGTCAACTGAACGATAAAACTCGCGGTTGAAACCAATTGTTCTGTATCACAAAGAATCGACGGCAAGATTTCATCAACGTCATCTGGTAAATTTTTTTCTGTAATAACCTCTTGGGCAATCTCACGAACTTGCTCCAACGAAAACCCGCCCTCAACAGAAACAATATGGATTGGCAATGAACCATTACCCAAATCTATCTTATATGAAGGCGCGTAAAATGAACTCCCAGTTTCACGCGCAATCTCTATTGATTCATTGGCGGTTTTTTCATCGTCAACTTCAAAAGCCTGCTCGTCCTCGTCACTTGGGTCCGAGGAAAAAACGTTTACCAAAGAAATTTCCACATCTCGGGTATTTGGGTTTTCACGAAGGGCTTTTTGAATTATCGGGAAAAATCCTTGTATCGTCATATTACCTTGGACTTCTGTAACTTTTTTAAGGTTTGCCTCCAAAACAATACACAAGTCATCAAACGCAGATTGATAGTCTGAAAGTTTTTCTTCCCATTCTTTAATCATTTCTTTGGTTGCATCCTTGGCCGCATCACCGTGCAAATCACCGCATGAATTTTTAAGCATTCCAACAGTAGCCTTAGTCATCTCAATTTTTTGCATGAGTTTGTTTATCTCGGCAACATCAAACCGCTTGCGGAGCATCTCTTTTTCATAATCGCACTGCATATTCATTGGTTTATCATAACACAAAAATATTAACTTTGCAATACCCTTTGTAATTTTACCAACTCCGTAGTCCGTTCTTTTTTAATCTTGGTTGAAAGTCGCCCCTCCATGGTCGCCGCACGGGTTCCTTTTCGTTCCGAGTACGGGAAAATAAACGCCGCATTAAACCGAACTTGTTTGAACAGATTTTTTGTATCCTCAAACTCCTCCTCGCTCTCCCCTGGAAAGCCGCAAATCACATCCGTCGTAATCCGCACGTTGGGAACTTTTTTTCTAAGTAGCATAATCTTGTCCAAATATTCTTTCGCCGTATAACCCCGTCCCATGAGTTTCAAAATCCTATCATTACCGCTCTGAATCGGGAGGTGGATATTGCGCTCTATCTTTTTGTTTCTTGCAATACAATCAACGAGTTCTTCGGAAAAATCTTTTGGGTGGCTGGAAATAAAATTCAATTGAAAGTCCCCCTCTATGGCACAAATCCTATCGACAAGTTCCACAAACGTCGTCCCCGTCCTCGGGCATTTGTAACTGTTCACGTTTTGCCCCAAAAGATATATCACACGCCCCACGTTTTTAACCTGCATAAACTCGTTAATGATGTCGTCTGAATCCCGCGAAAATTCCCGCCCCCTCGCGTACGGCACAATACAGTAACTACAAAAATTATTGCACCCGTGCATGATGATAATGCTGTTCTCAATACCAAAACGCGTATCAGGTTTTGTACCCGAGAGTTTTTCAACCAAAACCTCCAACTGGTTTGTGCCAAGCAAAATATCAACACCCTCGATTTTTTCGGAAAGCGCACTTAAACAACCAATCACGCAAATCGTGGGTTTACGGGGCAACTTTCGGGCTTGGGAGATATGGGTAAAGACTTTTCTGCTTGCCGTATCGCGAACCGAACAAGTTTGAAAAATCACAACGTCGGCCTCGGGCTTTGTTTGTGCCTCAAAAAAGCCAACCATGAGCAACATATGGCGCAACCTATCGCTCTCGTGCGCGTTCATTTGACAGCCGTATGTATGAATATAAAAACTTTTCACAAACTGATAATACCACATATGAAAAAGTTTTTCCTAGTAACTTCTATAATGTTCTTTACATTTGCCTTGACGGTGGGTTTGTCTTGGGTGGCAATTTATAATTCCCATGACTTGGATGCCGCAAAGTTGTTCCCTTGCATTGAAAAAGCAATCATATATGACGCAAATGGCAACACAATGAACCAATACAAAACCGCACCAATCCCCGACCATATGAGGAACGCCATAATAGCCGTCGAGGACAAAAATTTTCACGACCACCGTGGTTTATCATACAACCGAATTGCAAAAGCCGCATATAAAAACGCCGCCGCAAAACGCGCAAAAGAGGGCGCTTCCACAATATCCCAGCAACTTATAAAAAACACACACTTGACGTCCGAAAAAACCATGCGCCGAAAAATCAAAGAAGCCGTCCTTGCGACAAAACTTGAAAAAAAATATTCAAAAGACCAAATCCTTGATATGTACATGGATATTGTCTATTTTGGGAACAACATTTTTGGTGTTCACGACGCGGCAAGGTTTTACTTCGGCACCGATATCAGCGACATTGACATCCGACAAGCCGCGGGACTGGCGGGACTTCTTCGAAGCCCAGGCCGTTATAACCCGATTTCTCAAAAAGAGCGTTTTGACTCGCGCACCAATTTGGTTCTCGCCATGATGTATGCTCAGGGTCATATTGAAAAAGATGACTATGAATCCGCACGAGTTAAGACCACCGAAATCAAGGGTCGTCGCGGTCGTTCTGATTCCCAATCATATCAAAACGCGGTAATTGCCCAAGCCGCATCAATCGTAGGCAACAAAACCGATATAAAAATTCACACATATTTTGTTTCCTCAACCCAAAGTGCAATCTTAGACGTCATAAATGACCCCGAGTACACGATTAAAAACACCTCTGACAACCGCGCAGATTTTATGACTATTGCGTCTAACACTGACGGCGGAATCAAAGCCCTTGCGACCAACCACCGCATGATGCCTAACGCCAAAAGAAATTTTGCAAGCGCGGTAAAACCCCTCGTGGTTTTCGCCCCCGCAATTGAGCACAATATTGTTTCCCCCGACACTATGATTGACGACAGCCCTTATGTAACTGGTGACTTTCAACCGCGCAACCACGATAATACCCACAGAGGCCGTGTCACGGTACGCGAAAGCCTCGCCAAAAGCCACAACATCCCCGCCGTCAAGGTTTTGGAATACACAACGGTTCCGCGCGCGGTGTCTACGGCAAGGGGTTTGGGTCTTGACCTAACCGATAACGAAACGATTGCGATGAGCCTTGGCGCGACAAAAAATGGTCAAACCG
This sequence comes from Bacillota bacterium, assembly GCA_009787915.1. Lineage (GTDB taxonomy): Bacteria > Bacillota > Clostridia > Christensenellales > UBA1242 > WQSK01. The sequence continues at coordinate 1,866 of WQSK01000063.1, read as the reverse complement.
CAATGGAGGTCTTGGGCGCGTATTGTACAATTGCATCGGGGGGCGAGCGTGTTTATATGTCTTTCATTCGCCAAATCACCGACATGCAAGACCGCATTATTTGGGAGCACGAACCCCGTGGTAAACGTGTTTTGTCGGCTGAAACAGTTGCAACCGTCACCGATATGATGCGCAGTGCCGTCACCGAGGGAACTGCCCGCAAATTAGGCAGTCTTGATTTTGACATAGCCGCAAAAACAGGCACCGCCGAGCGTCAGGGTCACACAACAAACACGGATGCCATTAACATAAGTTACACCCCTGATACCGTGCTTTTGGTTTGGAATGGAAACGCCAATATGCGCCCTGAAAACGACCTACCAAAAGGCACAACTGGCGGCGGAGTCACGTCTTTTATTGCTCGCGACATAATGAAGCGAATCGCCGCGGGCGAGCCCTTCACCCACACAGGAGTTCATGACGAGGGTTTATCAAACCCACCAGTTATCGAACCCGTGCTTCCGCAAACACCGCTTGCCCCAACTGTTACCGCAAAAACAGGCCCAACGGGCGCGCCGATAATTACATTTGATGCTATACAAAACAGGACTTACAAAATTTTTAGAAACGTAAACGGTCTTGAAACCTTGCTCCAAGTAATCCGCCCTCAAACCACGACTTACACCTTTGTTGACACCACGGCACCTACCCGAACCATTATTGAATACCATGTGACACTCTCGCACAATGACCAAGAACTTTCCAGTAACATCGTTCGGGTCTTTACCGCGGATTCCATTAACCGCTCTGTTTCTATGCCGACCGCCCGCCACTGGTTTTTTTGATGTCAGCACAATATTGACTTGCATACCTTTTGTGATATAATAAGCCCCCTGTCCGATGCCCGTGCACCTCACAAAAAGAACCCAAAAACAACCCAGTAATAACCCAGAAAAAACCTGGAAATAACCCAGAATATTTTAGCGATTTGTGGCACATTTTGTCACAAGCCCGAATACACATAGTAACAATGGTATTCGAAAATTTTATTCTGTTCCTTTCAAAGGTAAGTTTTTTTACAGGTATGGTTTCGCGCCAAACGGGTTTTCCAAAGCCCATGACCAAGGCGGAAGAAGCCGAAGCGTTCGCCCAATTTCACGCAGGCGATTTGAGCGCGCGCGATAGGTTGATTAAGCACAACCTGCGTCTTGTCGCCCACATCGTCAAAAAGTACAACGGAGCCGCCGAAGCCGAGGACCTAATAGGTCAGGGCACAGTTGGTTTAATCAAAGCAATTCGTACTTTTAAACCCGAAAAAGGCGTGCAAGTTTCGACCTACGCCGCCCGATGTATCGAGAATGAAATTCTTATGTTTCTTCGTGTGAACAAAAAACACAACAATACAGGGAGTTTAGATGATTCTTGGCATGGGGAAAGCGACGGTGATGATATTTGTTTGCTTGATATAATGACGGATGACCGACCTAATTTGGCGGAAACAAAAATGCGCTCGGAACTGTTTGACCAGTTGGTTGAAAAAATGAGGGAACGCCTTGATGACCGCGAATTTCGCATTATTGCCCTTAGATACGGGTTTGGGGAGAATGGTTCTACCCCGCTTGCCCAACGCGAGGTTGCAAAAAAACTTGGAATCAGTCGCTCTTATATAAGTCGCATTGAAAAACACGCCCTCGAAGTCATACGCGAAATTGCCACCACACCGCCGTTCAAAAACGCGTTTACGGATTAAAAATCTTCGAGGTGATAAAATTTTGCGGGTTTTCCGTTTACAAAAGTTGCCTCCCCCGCCACAAATTTTGTGCGCTTTGCCACGTTTTGGCTCTTAAGGTTATTGTCAAGAATCCGTAAATATGGCTCCACATTTTT
>WQSK01000062.1 GCA_009787915.1 Bacillota bacterium | reverse complement strand
CATTAAAAAACCTCGTGCTTTTCCCCTTTTTCAGCCTTTCAGCCTTTCAGCCTTTCAGCCTTTCAGCCTTTCAGCCTTTCAGCCTTTCAGCCTTTCAGGGCAAACGAGGATATTAAAAAGTATACACACAACATGAAAAAAGTCAACCTTTTTTAGGTTACCCCCTGCGTTTTGCCCTAAAAAACAATTTTAGGTATTTACAAAGCAAATATTCAGATGCTATAATACGACATGAATCGCATCTATTTTGTAAGACATGGAGCGACAGCAAAAAATGGCAGTGGTATATTTAAACCTGACGAGCACCTTGGCATAAATGAACTTGGGTGCGTCCAATCTGATGATTGCGGTAAAAAATTACGTTATACAAGATTTAATTTACTGCTTACAAGTCCAACTATACGAACACAAGAAACTCTGCACAGGATTATTGCACTTAATGAACACTATATTAAAAATGGCGGGAATATTGTTATTGAAAAAGGTTTAACAGAACGCGATTTCAGCGGTATTTGGGGAATGCGTCACTCCCCAATTGAAGATGCAGAAGTTGATGTTAAAGCACTTTTCAGTTTCGAGCATTCGCACAAAATCAAAAACGTAGAAACACAGGTGGAACTTGAAAAACGGGCACATAAACTTATTGACTTGCTCAAGCAGATTTATCCGCGCAAAGATATTTTGGCAGTTACCCACGGAAGTTTCATGGTAATGGTAAAATCTTATATCGAACAAAGAAGACCAGAATGGCATGAAAAAGCCCCGCGTAATGGTGAAATTCTTACAGTTGACAATTTTTAATTTTTGTGATATATTGGTTTAAATGAGTACAAAAATATTTGGTATTACTGGAAACGTATATAGTGGCAAAAGCGAGTTTTGTAGTGCTTTTTCACGGAACACATTCACACTGCACAAAGGTGACCGAGCCGTACATGAAGAACTTGATTACTATATGAATGTTACTAGTCCGCACAACTATGCAATTTGGCTTAAAGAGGGCTTGCATCAGGAAGTGACAGGCAAATTTTGCAACCACATTGCTGATGTCATCGAAAGAAAAATCGATTTTTATACAAAAGAAGGTTTTGATTTCGTTTTATTCGATTGGTTTTTGTTGCCATATGTTGACGCTTGGGATTCGTTTGACAAACGAATTGTCATAACCGCCGACGACGAAACCCGTGTGCAAAGACGCCTAGCAACTTTTACACCTGAGCAACGAGAAGCCACCGACCTAGTTGCGCTCAGAGCCCAAATGCAGGATGATAAATTTTTGCCTGCGAACCTCAAATATGATTTACTTGTTGAAAACAACGGTAACGATAACAAGCACTCGATTGACCAAGCAATACAATCCCTAATCAATTAAAACGCGAGGATAAGACCTTTGTCGTTTGCGTAAAACGACGAAATCCCGCGCATTGGTCGAACAGAAATATTTGTTGCCCCATGTTTTGCAACAATTAAGTCCCGTAGTTCATTTGCCTGAACCTCGTTAAGACAGTGTGTAATAATCATCGGTGTATCTTTTCCGTATTCTGCAATTTTTTCGGCAGGCATATCGCTGAGTTTTATCATTGCTTTTTTCAAACCAATACACTTGTCAATAAGAACAATCTCACCTTTCCCGTTGTCACCAAGAACTGGCTTAATCATCGTCATGTTTACGATTGCGGCCTTGACTTTGCTCATACGCCCTGTTTTAACAAGGTTACTAACATCTTGTATGATGAACCGTGTTTTGTGCTCGTCACGGAACTTGTCAATTTTTGTAACGATTTCTTCAAATTCAAGACCGCTCTCTATAAGACGCACAAGTTCATCAATTATAAGGTCTTCACCCGACGAGGCGGTACGACTGTCGATGATGTGGATTTTTTTCTTTGGGTTTTCCGCCATAACAATTTCCGCACCTTTCACCGCAGAACTGTGTGTACCGCTGAGCACCGAAGTAAGTGTCACCACAAATTGGTAATCGTTACCTTTACGCATCTGGTCTGCGAAAGCATCAGGGTTTGGACACGCCGTGCAAGCCTTCCCCTTATTCGCTTTCATTTGTTCAACAAGGTCTGTGATTTTCAAACCCTCGACATCAACTATGTTTTTATCCCCAAGTGTGATTGTAAGCGGAACCGTGAAAAAGTTAAACTTATCACTTTTGAATGACTTTGCTGTCATGTCGCAACCGCTGTCTGCTATTATTGTAAATTTCATTATCTACCTCCCGTGCGATAATTTTATTGAAGTTATATAGATAAAAGCAATAGAATATGCCAAGTTCAACTCTACGGTCTGTAAAGTTTTGATTCTACCACAATTCTACTAAAAGTAGAATTAAACTTTACATATACATTGGGATGTGTTACCGTGTTTTGGTGGAAGAAACTCGCAAGAAGGTAATTTCAAAAAACATTACCCACTATCGCAAATCGCTTGGTATAACCCAGGCGGAACTTGCAAAACGCCTTAAGTACAGCGACAAGGCGGTTTCCAAATGGGAGCGTGGCGAGGCTCTCCCTGATATATCTGTTTTAAATCAAATGGCTGGAATTTTTGGTATCAGCATAGACAAACTGTGCCAAGAACATGAATACGAGAAAACGGTTTTCAAAACCAATGTTGGGAAGAAACGATTTTTGATAGCAATAATGTCGGCGGGACTTGTGTGGTTGGTTGCAACCGCATTGTTTGCATTCGTAGCCATAATCCTTGGGGACTACACAAACCTGTGGAAAATATTTGTTTGGGCTGTGCCTGCGACTGCTATTGTTCTGCTCGTCTTTAACTGCCTTTGGGGCAAGCGAATTGGCACGTTCACCCTTGTTTCAATTATTATCTGGACCTCTGCCCTAAGTTTCTACCTAAGCATCCCCGCCACACTTATCCACTTGTTGTTCGCGGTTTGTGTGCCTCTGCAAATACTTGCGATACTATGGTTTTTCTATAGACACCTTAAATCACCTTTCAAACGCAAACAACCAAAATCATAGAGCCATAGTTTCAGGTTTACTGGATACTTCGACACCAGGTTTAATTAAGCCTATCGCAATTGCAGTTTTTCGGTTAACCATATCAAGGTATTTCAAGCGTGCATCTATAAGTTGACCATTAAGCCACCTCGAAGCCAAATCAGGGTCTTTATCCATAAGTGCTTTATAAGTTTTTTGAAAATCTTCAACCTCCTTTACAGAGTCCCGATTTAATAACATGCATCATTATATGCAGTTGATTATAGATGCGTTAAAAACCGTGTTTGGTTTTACACCAAGCAACAAACAAACCGTCGACGCAATATTTGTGAGTCCAAACTCCCCACTTGCGATTTTGAACTTGTCGCCCGATGCGTAGGGGGCCACAACAAAAGGTACCAAACTATTCGTGTGGCTGCTCATCGGTTTTCCATTTGGATATTTCATAATCTCGGCATGACCGTGGTCGCTGGTTATGATAAGGTTCACTTTCTCGTCTTTGCAGACCTTTAATAGTCGCCCAATGCACTCGTCAACCGTTTTACACGCAATAACCGTAGCATCAAAATCACCCGTATGCCCAACCATATCTGGGTTAGACAAATTTATTTTTATAAAGTCAAACTTATTGCTTTTAACCGCCTCAATTGCATCAGCGGTAATTTTTTCCGCCTGCATCTTTGGCGCACTATTATACATGTTGTTTAAAATATCGCTCTTAAACTCTTTCCAAGTTTCCAACTTCTTATCAAACGGTGCCGCACGGTTGCCGTTAAAAAAGTACGTCAAATGACCAAACTTGACCGTTTCGGTGACACTGTACTGCCTCACACCATGTTTCACAAGCCACTCGCTAAGCGTATTCTTGATTTCTGGAGGCGGACAAAGATACATCTGAGGAACTTTTTCTTCGGTGTCGTACTCAACGATACCTGCAAAAACACACTTGTTAATCAGGGCATGTTGTTCTTTTGAAAGATACTTTCCATAATCAAAAGTTTTACAAATCCCTACGGCACGGTCACCGCGATAGTTCACCAACAACACACTCTCGCCGTTTTTCATCAACCAATCTGGCTCCAAAACAAATGGTGGCATAGTTTCATCCGTCATAGTCGGTCGCTTTTTGTATTCTTCGTTTATTGCAAGAGAAATATCTTTTACAACCGTACCTTTGCTGTCTTTACTCCCTGTACAAAAATCAATAGCATCGGACATCATCTTTGTATTCAATTCGTACCTATCCATCCACATAACTCCGCGCCCAACAACGGTCACAATTTTTGCATCCGCACCAACTTTTTTAATGTGCGCGCGCGTAGCCTCAATATATTGCATAGCCGACTGAATCGGTGTATCTCGCCCGTCCACAGCCGCATGAATAGCAACCTTAATTCCTTCCTTAGCACAACGCTCAAGCAAGGGAAACATATGACTGTAAATATCACTGTGCGCCCTGCCGTCACTTAACAATGTAATCATATTAAGTTTCTTTCCCTTGGCATTCGCGGCAAGTTTCTTCCACGTCGCACTCTCGTAAATCCTCCCCGTTTCAAACGCCGAGGCCAAAAGTGCCATCCCCTGTTTTATATATTGACCACTGCCAATAGCGTTATGCCCGACCTCGCTGTTTCCTGGGTCGTTTACATCAACCAAGCCAACCTCTGGACCGCTGGCCTTAATGTTTGTTGATGGGTAGTTGGCAATTGCGCCTTCAAGGTTTTCCATCCCCGCTGCGTGTGCCGCATTTCCGTCTTTTTCGTTGTTGACCCCCAGGCCGTCAATTATGCAAAGCAAAGTTTTATTCATAAATCTATAATAATACATTTGACATAATTATGCAACAAAGTTGTATACTGTTTTTATGTCCGAGAAATTTTAATTTCGACGGGAACAAAAACGAGAGGAGCGAGTTTTATGGAAAAAAAACAAGACTTAGACGAAGCAATTGAAAAAGCCGAAATCAAACTTAAAGATATGTCGGCCGAACAACTTGAGGCCGTCGAAAAAGCAAAGATGCGCGTCATCAGCGCAAAGAGTTCTCGTGACCGTGCCGAAGCAAAGATAAAGGTTCTGAACGCAAAAGGCGCAGACGAAGAAATCTTGCGCGAAATGGCGATTAAATTGACCAAGGCCGAAAAATCCCTCGCAAACGCCGAGGCAAAAGTTGAATTGTTGAAACTTGGGGAAATGCCGACGGCAAAAAAGAAATCTCCGCCGAAACCAAAACCCGTACCTACACCTACGCCTGTTGTAGAGCCTACCCCACCCGCGGTTGAACCTGTTGTAGAGCCACAGCCCGAGCCAGCACCTATACCAGCACCTATGTACGAATCAACACCAACATTAGAGCCCGAACCTGTTTTGGCTACACCTACTGACCCTGAACCTGAGCCTGAATCTTTCGTGTCTGCACCCACTCCGATTGAACCCGAGCCTGCACCGACACCAGTTTTTGAAGAACAACCTTTTGAGGAACAACCCGTTGAACCTATCCAAGCCCCTGAAGAATATCAGCCGCTTGAAGATTTAGCCCCTGAACCGATAGCCGAACCTGAAC
>WQSK01000061.1 GCA_009787915.1 Bacillota bacterium | reverse complement strand
GCGCAACAAGCCGCCGCGAAATCGGTCACGGTGCGTTGGCAGAGCGTGCGCTTCTCCCTGTGTTGCCATCAGAAGACGAATTCCCGTACGCAATTCGCACTGTGTCAGAAGTTCTTTCAAGTAACGGGAGCAGTTCTATGGCTTCGGTTTGCGGAAGTTCGATGTCGCTTATGAACGCGGGTGTTCCTATTAAGAGTGCGGTTGCGGGTATTGCAATGGGTCTTGTTAAAAACACAGATACTGGCAAAGTCGCAATTTTGTCAGACATTCAGGGCGTTGAGGATTTCCTTGGTGACATGGATTTCAAAGTTGCGGGCACGACAACGGGTATTACAGCGATTCAAATGGATATGAAAATCGCAGGTATTGACGAAGCAATTTTGAAGGCCGCGTTGGAGCAAGCAAAAACAGGCCGCTTGTCGATTCTTAAAAAGATGTCCGAAACAATTAAGACTCCGTCAAAAGTTCTCTCGAAATACGCGCCGAAGATTGTTACTTTCATGATTAACCCAGACAAAATTCGTGAAGTCATCGGCACGGGCGGCAAGGTCATAAACAAAATTATCGACGAAACGGGTGTTAAAATCGACATCACCGACGAAGGGCGTGTTGCTATTGGCGGCAGTGACCAGGCGATGCTTGATAAAGCCAAGAAAATCATCGACGGTATCGTTTTTGAACCAGAGATTGGTTACACGACAACTGGTAAAGTTGTGCGAATTCTTCCTATCGGTGCATTTGTTGAATTCAATGGTAAAGACGGGATGATTCATATATCCAAACTCTCGAAAGCGCGCGTTGAAAAAGTCGAGGATGTGGTTAAAATTGGTGATGAGGTAAAAATCAAAGTTATCAAAATCGACGAAAAAGGCCGTATTGACCTTCAACGTATTGAATCTTGAACTTAGGAAAGTCTTATAATGGATTTCAAAAAACGTTTTGACCAAGCAAAAGTTATTGATATTGAAGTCACTGCAAAACAGTGTGAGCAAACTCACAAAATAATTATCACTGTATACAATTTGAATTCAGTACGCGTTATTGCAAGTGCGGTAATTGACAAAGATTGTATAAAAACTGATGTCCACCCAGATTTTCGGTGTTATGGGATTTCGGAAATGTTGCATGATGATGCTATGGTATTACTTGCTGGGCGGTCTTTGGAATCTTTTTTCCCTTATCACCATGAATTATGTAGAAAACCTAATATGCTCCGTGACTTTGCAAACACATTTCCACGCGTTGTAAACGCAATCAAAAATCCAAATCAATATCCACAGGCTCCAGATGCCATAGACCATAACTGACGTTATACCATTGCAATCATAATTATCATGCCCACGATTATTACCGAGGCGATGATTTTTTGCGGTAAGTTGTTTCGCTCCTTCAATATGAAGTACGCAAAGAACACATTTAACAACACGTGCAGTGCCGTGAAAGACGTGAACTCTACAAAGTAGTCGCGGAACTGGAGCCCACGGAGGAACGCGAATGCGGCGAGGGCTTGGGCGATACCGCAAATCAAAATTACCCACCATTCGGGTCTTTTGATTTCGGCGTATAGGGTTTTTGGTGTGGCTTGGCGCGCAATCATTAAGTAAACCGCTGGTACACTGAACGAGATAAACACGAAAAACGGCAGGTTGAACTGGGGCGAGTTATACATATCGATTGTCAGCGCGGCCGTAAAAATCAAGGTATTCAAAAGTTTCAACCAAACGTATTTGTTAAAGTGAAACTTTTTTTTATCGTACACCAAGAGCATACAAGCAAAAATGATAATGATACCGCCGACTAATCTAAGTGGAACGAAAGAGCGACTTAGGAAAACTATGCCCGTTATTAGGAATGTGAAGCGATATGCTTGGTGCAACATTGTATCGGTTGTGATATCTAGGTGTTTCCGTGTAGTTGCGTCTATGCGGTCGTTGATTGCGTAGAAAACAAGTCCTATGAACATCAACAAATATGTCGTCCACGCGGTTGGGAAGGTCCACTCGAAAAAAGGGGAGAGGACCAGGATAAATAGGGCACTTATAATTTGAACGACGATTGTAAGGGCGCCTGTGCTTTTTGTATTCCTTGTTACGTATTTAAAAGTTTGTAAAAAAACGAGTCTAGCAATGATAAATATCACAACAAAGGTAATCCATGAATTAAACATTATATAAACCTCCAAAATTAAATTGTTAAAATTTGCCTGCCGTCGGGCGAAAAATTACAAAAAAACTTGAAAGCCGTTAATTTCCATATTTTGTTTATAAAACACAAATTACCTCTTGTCAATACCGATTTTTTATGATATACTGTTTCAGTTTTAAAGGGGACTTACAAATGACAAAAGGAACTGTTCGGTACTTGATTGGTATAACAACCGTAGCAACGGCTTTTTTGTCGGTCCTGATAGGGTTGACATTATATGGCTTGGTAACGCGTGCGTCCACTGTGGGCGCGCAACAGCGGGCCTTGTTCAACACCAACAGAACCGTCAACAACGATGTTATGTTTGAGTTATTGCAAATGGCGGGAACCACCGCACAAATTCACGAGCAAGGGTTTGCACGCTCTACCGCCTCGCATATTCGCACAAATAATCATGGTTCTTTGCCGTCCATATTTTTGTTCGAAGATGTCGAATCTTTCAGTTTGGTTCATATAACTTTTGCAGGCGGAGGCTCGCCTATTTTCACGTTTATGATGGATGCGCCATACGGGCGTACCGATACCCAAGAAAATATCCACGAACAAATCAACGATGATTTTGAACAAACATTGGAAGTTTTTTCGTTCATGCGGTCTGCGATTGTTACACCTTGCGACCCGCGGATTTTGTGGCAACGCTTTCACACCGAAGCAGATGACTTTACAAACTATGATTTCGGAAGCAAAATGTGGCTCCCGTCTTTGTACGAAGTAGACACATTTTTTGAACTTAATGTATCGGAACTTGTAACACCAGATGGTATGTGGCTGAGAACCGAATCACGTTATATCAGGGATGACGGCGCGCTTAGACAACGAAACATCAACAGCGAGGGTGCGCTTGGTATTCGTCCTTTCATCCATATTTCTTTGCAATGTTTTGCTAATCCAATTATTGAAGCAAACATTTTTTCAAACTCCCCGAACGCATCTGTGAATTTTGGGAACAACTATGGTCATGAAAGAACCGTTACAACAATGATTGGTGACGGGGTGGCACGTTTGAATTTTAACGCTGGGCGCGGTTACACCATTGCCCGCGAAAACATCAGTGTTTTCGGAACTGCCGATTATCGCATTATTGATACTTTGGATACATACAAACAAATTGTTTCTATAGAGTTAACAGATATCGACCCTCGTCACAGTACTTTCGGCGGCCGCCTTGTTGTTGATGTGACTGCGCAATTGAAGCAATTTAGTATCACAAGTTACTGTGGTTTGTTTCCAGCAACAACTTTTAATGTTCATAGCCAAGAGGTTAGCCTCCAACCGTTAACAAGCGCGCCTGCGGGCTATAGTTTTGCACATTGGTCTTTGTCAGAAGGCGGTTTACCAATCCATAGCATTCCAAGCGGAACAGCACGCAATATAGAGTTGTTTGCGGTCTTTGTTGAAACAACGATACCTGATACAAACAATGTTGTAGCAACACCTGCGCCCGCACCACAACCATTTGCGGTACAGTTTGACTATGGTATTGACGGGCGTCCGTCACGATGGGAAACATTTAACTTTTACCCAGGTCAGCCTTTGCGCTATGCCATGTACGTTCCTACGCCGTCGCCAAGCATCGCATCCACAATGCGTTTTGGAGGCTGGTATCTTGACGAGGGGTTCAATTTGCCGTTTTTTCATTCTATCGCACCGAACCTTGGGGCGGGTGTTGTTGATGTGACTTTGTTCGCGCGGTGGATACCTATCACTCATTACTCCGTAATTTTCGACCCTATGGGCGGCACAAGCGTTCCTTCATCGATACAAACTATTACAGAGCGACCAACAAGACCAACAAACCCAGTGCGAATTGGGCACACGTTTGCGGGCTGGGAAACATTTATAGACACAGAGTGGGTTCCGTTCAATTTCAGCGTAAACCACACAGAAACTGTAATTGCACGTGCGATGTGGGAAGAAAATATTTGGCGACTTTCATACAACCTTGGGGGCGGAAGATTTTTGGACAGCCATCCATTAACTACACAACTTACTTTTGCTACTCCGTTTGTAAGCCCAATAGTTGACCCCGTTCGTGAAGGATTCGTTTTTGCGGGTTGGTATACTTCGCCTGCGTTCACAACAGAATTCCAATTCCCAACAGTGCTTGTAAACGGCCAACCAAGACGCCAGGCAATCATGCCAGATGATAACCTCACAATTTTTGCAAGGTGGGTGCCATGCACCAATTCGATTGTGTCGCTCCTTGCAATCATGGAAGCGGAATTTGCTAACCAACGTTTTTACACGGCTACAAGTTTCCATGCGTTCCAGACAACTGTGAATACTGCACGCAGCGTCATCAACAGGGGAGCGACAACCGCGCAAATCGCAACACAACGCACACTTTTAGAGCAGGCCTACGCAAACCTAACAATGAATCCCTCAGAGTTAATGGCATTGCTTACAAACCCAAGATTCCCGTCAACAAATGCTGTTTTTGAACCCTCACAAGGTACATGGGCACAGTTTGTGGCTTACCGTGTCGCCGTAGAAAACGCGCGTGTGTTCTTGGCTTCGGGGGTTAGAGATGTAAACGCCCTTCGCATGCACTATGAAAACATTAGAAATACAATCCGCGTTATAGACAACGGACGGTTCGGTCTTTCTGATTCTGATGCAGGTGGGGACAGGGATGAAACCGCTGTTGGCGGTACAAATGTTGGCGGCGGAAACCCGTTTGTTGTGTTCGTAGATAGGTCCGAACTGTTGAGCCTTATACTTTATATTGAACACCGACCAGAGTTTTCACAGACGTTTGATGAACTCGTTGCTTTGTTGGATAACAGAATCGTGTCGCAGCAGGCGGTAAACACCCGTGTTCGTCAAGCAATCGAGGTGCTTGGATTAGCGGAACAAATTACCACAAACACGGCGAACCTTGCTTTGGGCACATTTACAGGTGCATCGGCAATTAGGTATGCAAACGCGCGCAATAATGTCCTTGCAATTTTAGATGATAAAGAATCAACATTTTTTGACTATGAAGCCGCAATGCGTGCCTACAACAATGCGCGCGCAGGGTTGGTTTCCGCATCAAGACTTGACACATTTGAAGAATCTGGGAATACTTCGGCAATCGCAATTTCCGTTACTATTGCCATTGTCATTGCCACGATTGGTATTACCGCACTTGTTTTGTTAAGAAAAAACAAAGAACTTGTTGTAATTAGTGACGAAGATTGATACACTAACAAAATGACAAAGCATATTTGTGACGCAGTTTTTGAAGGCGGGGGAGTGCGTGGCATAGGCTTTGTTGGTGCCATTAAAAAATTCGAGGAGGCGGGATATCGTTTTCGTCACGTCGCGGGCTCGAGTGCGGGTGCAATTG
>WQSK01000060.1 GCA_009787915.1 Bacillota bacterium | reverse complement strand
TTTTGGAAATCAATCCTCAATCGCTGTCGTAGGGGTTTATAAGGAGTGTTATGGCGATACTTAAAATTGTTACAAATACCGAATTTTTGCGGAAAAAATCTAAACCCGTAGAGGCCTTTGATGCGCGACTTCACCAACTGTTGGATGATATGCGCGATNCGTTCGAGGCTATGCCAGCGGCGGGGCTTGCCGCAGTTCAAGTTGGAGTTTTATACCGCATTTGCCTTGTAATGACGTCTGAGGGGATTGTTGAGTTTATTAACCCAGAGTTCACGCGTAAAAAACGTATCAAAGGTCGTGACGAAGCGTGTCTTTCAATCCCAGGAAATTCGACATTTGTTAGAAGGCCAACATGTGTTTCGGTGCGCGCGTTTGACAGGTTCGGGGAAATGTTCGAGATGGATTTGAAAGGTTTTGAGGCGGTTGTGTTGGGGCATGAGGTCGACCACCTTGATGGTATCTTGATTACTGATTACGATATTTGTAATGGAGGTGAAGTATGAAAATTGCTTTTTTCGGTACTCCCGAATTTTGTGTTCCTTCGCTCGAGGCTTTGATTCAAAACACAAGATATAGTGTAGTATGTGTCGTCACCCAACCCGATAGACCTGGAAAACGCGGTAAAGATTTAATTCCGCCCCCTGCAAAAGTTTTGGCTCAAAAACGTGGTATCCCAGTTTTTCAACCAGAGCGCATAAGCAAGGAAATTGATACTTTGTTCAGTACAATTGAAAAGCCCGATATTATTGTGACTTGTGCTTTTGGGCAGATACTTAGACAAAACGTTATCGATTATTGTAAGCACGGTGTAGTCAATGTTCATGCTTCGATTTTACCGAAATACCGCGGAGCGTGTCCGATAAATTTCGTTATTATAAAGGGGGAAACCGAAACTGGTATCACCATTATGCAAACCGACATTGGGATTGATACGGGGGATATATTGCTACAAGTACCAACCAAAATTGGCGAAGATGAAACCGCTGGTGAATTATCGGCGCGCCTCTCGGTGATTGGAGCAGATGCGTTAGTGAAAACTTTGGATTTGATTAAGAGCGGTAAAGTTAAGCGAACTAAGCAAGATGATTCAAAATCTTCGTATTATCCGATGTTGAAAAAAAGCGATGGAAAAATTGATTTTTCAAAAACACCAAAAGAGATTGTGAACTTTGTCCGTGGTATGAATCCGTGGCCTATGGCTTTTGCCGAGTCCAACCTCGGGGATATTCGTGTGCATAAGGCATCTGTTAAATATGGCGAGTTGCAACTTGATATCGTTCAAAAACCAGGTGGAAAACCAATTACGTATAAGGACTTTTTAAATGGGCACAAAGATTTCAAACTTGGGTAGTTATACAAAAATTAAAGAGTCGGTTGTTTCGCGCGACGGAACGACCAAGTTTTTGCTGGAACTACGCGATGGGAATTTGGTAGAGTGTGTGTTGCTTTTACAAGATTACGGCAACACCGTTTGTATTTCGAGCCAGGTCGGTTGTAAAATGGCGTGCGCGTTTTGTGCGAGCGGAAAAAACGGTTTTGTTCGGAACCTAAGTATGGAGGAGATGTTGGTGCAGGTAATGGTTGCCAGCAAGCAAAGCCCTCCGAACACGCGATTGACGCACGTTGTTGTTATGGGGACGGGAGAGCCGTTTGATAATTTTGAAAACCTTATGCTGTTTTTAAACGCCGTAGACATCGGGGCGCGGAAAATCTCGGTTTCGACGTGTGGGATTCCTGATAAGATTAAGGCTTTTGCCGATGAAAAACGCGGTGTGAATCTGTGTATTTCTTTGCATGCTCCGAACGATATTATTCGTAGAAAAATTATGCCAATTGCTAAGGCACATCCGATTGCGGAACTTTTGGATAGTGTTAAATACTTTTTTCAAAAAACAAAGCGTCGAGTTATTTTTGAATATGCGCTTATTGATAACATGAATTGTGATGCGCAACACGCGGTGGAATTGGCGCGCCTTTTAAAGAGTTTGCGAATTTCGTATCACGTCAATTTGATTAACTTGAATGCAGGCGGCGGAGTTTTAAACCCACCGACGAGGGAAACTGCTATGCGTTTTATGGACGCGCTGATTAAAAATGGTGTGTCTTGCACCATGCGGAAGGGTAAAGGTCAGGACATAATGGCGGCGTGTGGGCAGTTGCGGAACAAATCCGTGCAAAAAAATCGTGACCATGCAGACATGACCACGATTTAATTGCTATGTGCATTTTGCTTTAATCAACTTTCCATAGTTGAAATTTACCTGTGATTTCATTTACGTCTTTTGTGTCGCCGTAAATAATTGCACCTAGATATTCAAGTTCCGCATTGTCTTTGTTTTCTATTGCAGAAACAAGTTCCTCGTCTGTTCGTGTTGTCAGAACTTCTTTTGGATAATCAACAACAAGTAGATTTGGGTTTTGTTTTGCAAGGTCAATAGCATTTCGCAATTTACCTGCCTTGACTTTTGTAATGATAAATGGGAATTTTGAAACACCCCTGTGTTTAACTCCTGTCTTATCACAGATTTCAGGCTTTCCCATTATTTCAACACCTGACCATTTGCCTATTGCGATTGCACAATGTCCTATGACATTTAATGCAATAGACGGCTCTACATTTGTTGCTACAATACCAACAATTTTTTTATCTTCGTAATTCATTTTTTTTGCTCCTTTTATTTTTACGTTGTTTTTATAAAAGGAGCAAAATCAGTCTGTAAGGACTTCTATCCTTGCCCACAATTCGCCCCCATTTTTTGAACGTGGGTTACGTGAATACAATTCGGCTTTCATGTTTTTAGCATAGCAGAAAGTAGTCGCTTTGTAAAGTTTATTTTTAGTAACCTTGACGATTGACCAATTTTGCTGTATACATAATTGGGATGAAAGGAGTCATGGGATGAGTAAAACATTGCAAAACAAAACAGCAGTTGTGACGGGGGCAAGTTCAGGTATTGGGCGCGAGATTGCGGTTTTGTTCGCGAAACATGGGGCGAAAGTCGCACTTGTGGGTCGCAACATAAAAAAACTTGAGGAAACAAAAAATCTTGTGCTTAAAGAAAAAGGAAGTGCAGAAATATTTGTTGCCGATTTAAGAAATGAGGCTGTTACGGTTGGAGAGGCTATTTTAAGGAAATTGAAAAAGGTCGACATCATCGTAAACGTTGCGGGTGTTTGGCATAGCGGGGATAAGGCTTATTATGGTCCAAGAATTTGGGAAACGAATGAAGAAGAAATTAAGGAAGTCATGGAGGTCGGGATTATTGCGCCGATGCTTTTGACGAAAACTCTTTTACCAAGAATGGTTGAACAAAAATACGGCAAAGTCATCAATATCTCTGGTACATTTGAAAACGGCGCGAAAGGTTGGCTCCATTATTTTGTTTCTAAAAAAGCAATCGAACAATTTACTATTGGTCTTGCCGAGGAAGTCAGAGAGCACAAAATTCAGGTCAACTGCGTGTGTCCGTCAGATACAGCAACCGATTCATATAAGAAATTTTATCCGCCAGCAAAAGAATACGAGCCATTTGAAACCTGTTTGAACCCAAAAGATGTCGCTAGGTTGGTTCTTCAATACGTGGGTGATGACTTCGATTTTATTACGGGGCAAATCATAGTTGCAAGAAACAAAAATGCAGGTATCGAAAATGGTTAAAATCCGCAGAGCAGAAATAGGTGATTTGGGCGAAATCCAAAGTTTAAATAATTTGCTTTTTAAGTGGGATGCCCAATTTGACAAAGCCTTGAATATGGATTGGTCTTTTTCAAAAGAAGCAGAGGAATTTTTTGCTAAAATGATAAAGACTCAATTTGTTTGGGTCGCCGAAGTTGATTGCAGGATTGTTGGGTATCTTTCAGGTTCGTTGGAAAACAAAAAAGGTCATACGCACGATGTATTTGCTAAACTTGAAAATATTTTAATATTAGATGAATTTCGGAAACTTGGAGTTGGCAACATGTTGTTTAACGAGTTCAAAAAGCAATGCGAGCAAAAAAATGTGGATTCTATTAGAGTAAGTACTTGTGCAAAAAATATCAATGCAATTGACTTTTATGAGAAGAATGGTTTTAATAAGATTGAAATTACTTTAATAAGGAGGTTGAAATGAAAAAAATCGTTGGAATTATGGGGCCACGGGAAGAATCTGCGACCAAGGATGACTTAAAAAATGCGTACGAAATTGGAAAGTTTTGCGCGGCAAAAGGATATGTTGTCCTGACAGGAGGCGTAAAGTCGGGTGTCATGGATGCGGGGCTTAAAGGCGCAAAAGACGGCGGCGGGTTGACAATCGGTTTGCTGCCTGGCAAAGATACGTCGGCGGTATCGGATTTTGTTGATATACCAATTTGCACAGGCATGGGGGCGGGCAGAAATTATATAAACGCAATTTCAAGTGATTTTTTTGTTGCCTGCGGGATGAGTCCAGGTACGTCCTCTGAAATAAGTTTTGCAATCCAAGTCGGTAAAAAAATAATCCTTGTTGGGTTGTATAAAGAAGCAAACGATTTTTATAAAAAGTTGGCGGGTGGCAAAAATATATTTGTGGTTAAAGATTACAACGACGCATGCAAAGTAATAGAGAAGGAGATTGGGTTGCTGTGAAAAAAGTTGGCGAAGTTTCGCTGTCAATGGACCCTGCGGTAATTAATAACGATATAGAAAAATATCTTGCCGTGGTTAATAAATTAAAAGATGTGACAGTGCATTTGGATATAATGCGCGAGAGTATGGTTGGTGTCAACAAATGTACTAGGGAAGAATATAAATATATTTTGGAGAATTCGGTTCATCCTGTTGATGTGCATATAATGGCGGATTATACCGAATCTTGTGGTATTATGCGTGACATACATACTATATCTAGTCCGCGTAGTATTTGCATCCACGTGAGCCAAGAATTTATTGCCGAATCAAAAGATGGTAAAACCAAAATTGTTATGGCTGCAAAACCTGGTTTCAGTGGACAGCCTTTTATGGAAGAAGCGTTTACGTGGCTGAAAAACCTGCGTGAGAAAGAACCGTCTACGATAATCATAATTGATTGTGGCGTGAACGAAGAAAACCTTGCTAAGGTAATTCAATCAGGTGCCGATGTTGCGGTTATCGGGTCTGCTGCATACAAGGTGTACAAAGATGACGGCGAAAAAGCGTTCGCGCGACAGGTTTCAAAATTCTTGGACATTGTACACAGATAATCCTAATTTGTTGTTTTTTATTCATGCGTATATATATGCAGGTTTGCACAAACTTGTTACAATGGGGATTTTTGCAAAGCGTTTACTTTTCGTTGGTGCACTTTTATGCCTTATTGGTTTGATGACGCACTTTGTTGCTTTGCCAGTTACTGAAGCCGCGTTTACTCCGAACGAAATCCGCCTTGTGTCATCTGAAATCGAAAAACAACAAGGCGTGACCCGAAACAAATTTATTCGCACAGTGTATCAATCCGACCTCCAAACTGATAGCAGTAAAAAAACATATGTTGATTTAAAGTTGTTTGGCTTAATCAAAATCAAACGCATCGCTGTTGATACTTTGCCAGTTGATTATGTGTATGCAGGCGGGGCACTTGTTGGGTTCGCCGCAAAAAGCGAGGGCGTTATTGTTCTTTCCGATTTTAATGGGTACAAAAAAGGTGATGTAATTACGTCTATTAATTCTCAACCCGTGAGGTCGGTCGAGGATGTAAAAAGGATTCTCAAAGACACGAATTTGGGCTTGTGGGTCAAAGACGACGTCAATGGTGTTGGAACAATTACTTATATCGACCCAACGAATAATAACTTTGCGGCTCTGGGGCATAAACTTGTGGACAGCGAAACTGGCGCACGGCCTGACCTTCGTGGGGG
>WQSK01000059.1 GCA_009787915.1 Bacillota bacterium | reverse complement strand
CATACGTCGACGCCATAGAGGTTCAGGCGATTCCATACGATATGATGCTTAGTGGCTATAATGCAAAAACAATTAGTTGCCTTAAATTGTGGAACGCCAAAAGCAAGCACCCAGGTGACATGTTTTCCTCAAGAAGGGAAGCCCTGCATCATATCAAAGAATCAAAAGAAATCGAGTCTATAAACTCGGTTTTGTATCCGTCAAGTGAAACTTTGCGACTTAAGCAGCAATATTTTTTGTGTAGTGCAAGTATGCAATCAATTATAAATTGGCACGTGCGCAAGGGGATTGATTTGCGTAAACTCAATGAATACGTCGCGATTCACATCAACGATACGCACCCGACAATGTGTATCCCAGAGTTAATGCGCATACTTATGGACGAGCGTGATTTTTCTTGGGATGACGCCTGGTCAATTGTCACGAAATGTGTGAGTTACACAAACCACACCGTGATGCCAGAGGCGCTTGAAACTTGGGAAGTCGACCATATCCAACGTCGGGTTCCGCGAATTCACCAAATTATTTGCGAAATCGACCGTCGTTTTAGAGATAGTGTTGCCCGCAACAAAAAATTTGCGCCATACATCGACGACATGGCGATTGTGTTGAACGGCTATATTCGGATGGCTAACCTCGCAATTATCGCATCGCACAAAGTCAACGGCGTGGCAAAAATCCACAGCCAGATTTTGCAAGACCGCCTTTTTGTTCACTTTGCAAATATGACCCCTGGCAAATTTATCAACATCACAAACGGTGTTACGCCAAGGCGGTGGCTGGTTCAATGCAATCCCATGCTCACAGAGTTTTTGACCGACCAAATTGGACCAAAGTTTATCGCCGATGCCAAATATCTCTTGGCACTTAAAAAAGCGGAACTGGATACCGCGTCACTTAAAAAAATAAACCAAATTAAACTTGCTAACAAGCGTGAATTTGCCAAGTGGCTACAAAAAACCCAAGGTATTACGATAAATCCAGAGAGTCGCTTTGACGTGCAAATCAAACGTATCCACGAGTACAAGCGTCAACTTATGAACGTCCTGCGAATTATTCACCTATATAACGAATTAAAGAAAAACCCTAATGCGGATGTCGTGCCGCAAACTTTTATCTTTTCAGGAAAAGCCGCATCCAGTTACTATGTTGCAAAGCGCATAATCAAGTTGGCAACACAAGTCGGTGCCGAAATCGAAAAAAACGAAATTATCAGTAAAGTCCTAAAAGTGGTTTTCGTTGAAAATTTTTCTGTCACCGTATCTGAAAAATTGTTGCCTGCAATCGACGTTTCCGCGCAAATCAGTTTGGCGGGGCAGGAGGCAAGCGGCACGGGCAACATGAAAGCCGTCATGAATGGCGCGCTCATGTTGTGTACTTATGACGGTGCAAACGCCGAAATGTGCGACCAGTGTCACTCTGACAAAATCGAGTGTAGCAACTTTATGTTCGGCCTAAGACCAGAGGAAATCGAGCATGTTTGGTCCAACGGCTATCACCCTGTCGACATTTATAACGCAAGTCCAAAAATCATCGCCGTCATTGACGCCCTAAACAATGGTTTTAATGGCGAGTGTTTCAAAGACATCGCATCATACCTCCTTGGAACGTCGAACAACAACGACAACTATATGTGCTTGGCTGATTTCGAGTCTTTCATTGAAGCCCACGAAAAAATGGACGCACTTTACAAAAAACCCCTCGACTGGGCTAGGGCAGTGGCGAACAACATCGGGAGTATGGGCTACTTTTCTTCTGACAGGTCAATTCAAGATTATGTTGACAACATTTGGGGGTTAACAAAACTTAAGTAATGGAATATGTTTTTAACTCTATAACTGATAAATACCCGCAAGGTGCATGCAAAGTTGGTTCAAGCGTAACATATTCTTTGCGTGTTTCTCGCAATGTTGAGTGTAAAACACTATATATTGTGGTATTATGCGACATAGACAACACTATACGTAGAATCAAGATGCCATTGCATAGTTCGGATGAAGATTACCTAACTTTTTCTGTTACTATTAATTTTGATACTGCGGGGTTGTTTTGGTATCACTTTGTTGTTAAAAACCCGACGCACACGGTTTACCTTTGTAAAACCCAACTATTTGATATTGAACCCAAAAACGAACTCGGTGCTTCTTTTGCACAGGTCGTTTACAAAAAACCTTCGTCGGTGGAAAAAAACTATCGCACTGGTGTTATGTATCATGTCTTTGTCGATAGGTTCAAAAAATCAGGTGCCGTTGTTCCGCACAAAAGTATGCACTTGCGCAAAGACTGGTGTGGTGCGATAAACAAAAATTCCAATGACTATCTTGTGATTAATAAGGAGGCGTTTGGGGGTAATCTCCAAGGGGTTATCGACAAATTGTCGTATATTAAGGATTTGGGCGTAAGCACAATTTATCTAAGTCCGATTTTTGAATCCTATAGTTACCATAAGTACGACGCGGCCGATTTGTCGCGCGTGGACAGTATGCTTGGCGGCGACCAGGTTTTCAAAACCCTTGTGAAAGAGGCAAAAAAACTTGGGCTGGGGATTTTGCTTGACGGTGTTTTTAACCACGTCGGCAGCGACAGTATTTACTTTAACAAAATGGATTACTTTGACGATTTTGGCGCGTACCAAAGTAAAAAATCCAAGTACTATGATTGGTTCCATTTTGAAGAATTCCCCGACAAGTACTCATCATGGTGGGGGATTGACACGCTGCCAAAGTTTAATGAGAATAATGTTGCTTTACAAAAATTTATCGCGGGTACTGACGGTATCATTGCAAAACACATGAAAACGGGCATCATGGGGTTTCGCCTCGATGTTGTTGATGAAATCGCAGACGTGTTTTTGGACAAAATTTGCGCCGCGGTAAAATCCGTCAAGCCCGATGGTTTGGTTCTTGGCGAAGTTTGGGAGGACGCAGCCACGAAAATCGCGTACTCCAAGCGTCGCCATTATTTTCGGGGCAACCAACTTGACGGCGTTATGAACTATCCATTGAAAAACGGGATTTTGGATTTTGTTTTGCACGCCAATGCCGAGAATCTGGCTTCAACATTTTTTATGCTCAAAGACCACTATCCGATAAACACCCAAAACAATTTGATGAACTTTTTGGGTACGCACGATACCAAGAGGATTTTGACTATTTTGCAAGAATCAAACAAAGGCAACCCAATCACCATGTTAAAGATTGCCTCCGCGATTCAATATTGCGCCCCAGGGGTGCCAGCGGTTTTTTACGGCGACGAAGTCGGGATTACTGGGGGCGATGCTCCGTACTGTCGCATGTGTTTTCCGTGGGGGCGCGAAAACAAAGAAATCCTCGCGTGGTATAAAAAACTTGGAAAACTTCGTGCTATGGATATTTTTGCAGAAGGCGCGTGTAATGTCGTGTTCTTCGGTAACGGTGTCTTTGTGTTTGAACGAAAACACAAAAACGATAGGGTGGTAATCGCCGCAAACTGTGGGGGCGAGGATTTTCAACTAAACCTCGAAAACCCGATGTTGAATTTCGAAGAAAATAAACTTGTCAAAGATTTTGTTTTACTTAAATACAATAGTTTTGTTATTCTGTTGAATACCGATAGTAAAAAGGACGGTAAAAATGATAACTGTAAACCTCCAGTACGCAAAAGTAACGCAAAGTGAACTAGGCGACTTAGGCCCAAGGGTAACAAGCATACACAAAGTAATCCACGACCCGAACGGTGCGGATAACAAATGGGTTTTTTTACCAGAAAATATGGCGAGCGAAATCGACCGAATCAAAACCTCGGCGGATTGGGTGAGGAAAAACTGTGACGTATTGTTGGTGCTTGGCATAGGAGGCAGTTATTCGGGCACAGCCGCGGGCCTCGAAATCATGGAGGAGTTGTGTGACTTCCCAATCAAGTTTCTGGGAGCAGGCTTTGACGGAGTTCCGTTCAAAAAATTCATGGACAAGTACAAAGACGCCCGCGTGGCGGTCAATGTAATCTCGAAATCAGGTACGACTTTGGAAATTGTCGCCGCGTTTAACATTATCGATTCCTTTATGCGAAAAAAATACCCGAACGAAGCCGACTATAAAAACCGTTTGTTCGTCACCACGGGTAACAGTGGAACAATGAAAGATTTTGCCGACCGCACTGGAACCACCAAGTTCGATATCCCAGAGGGTGTCGGTGGACGCTTTTCGGTTTTGTCGGCAGTCGGGCTTTTCCCATTTGCGGTCGCAGGTATTGATATTAAACAAATCATCAAAGGTGCAAGTAAAGTAAAAAAACTCTGTGACAAAGACGACAATGATGCGTACAAATACGCACTAGCCCGATATCTTTTGCACGCAAAACAGGGTAAAGATGTAGAAGTATTTTCAAGTTTCCACGAAGAACTAAACAAATTTACAAAGTGGTGGCAACAACTTTTTGGGGAGAGTGAAGGTAAACAAGGTCGCGGAATTTTTCCTTGTCCGATGATTTTCACGCGCAAGTTGCACTCTGTGGGGCAATTTATTCAACAAGGTAAGCCCATTTTGCTCGAAACCGTTGTTAATATACAAAAATTGTCGTCGGATTTTAAATTTGACAAGGGTCCAAGCATGAACCAACTTAACCGCGCGGCCTACCTTGGTACCGTCAAAGCCCACGCTGATGCAGGTGTTCCCGTGATTTTGGTTGATGTCCCAAACTTGGGAGCCGAGAGTTTCGGCGCTATGGTGTACTTTTTTGAAATCGCATGTGCGATGTCGGCATATCTTTTGGACGTAAACCCGTTTGACCAACCTGGGGTAGAGTACTATAAAAAAAATATGCGTGAAGTCTTAATTCACACCCAAACAAAGTAAACCGCATACGTTAAATACATCTACATATCAAGGAGGTATTTAATGTCTGTAGGTAGACAACGTGTAAAAGTAGTGACCGCAATGGAACTGCTGCCTATCCAAGGCGCACGAGTTATAACACGAAAAGATGGACAAATCATAGGCGACCAAATCACCGATGCGAACGGGATGACTGAATTTATCGATATCGCGGCACCGAACCCAGCGTTGACGCTTAGGCAGGAAACCGCGGCTGAGGGTATTTCTTTTTGTGATGTCGAGGTCACAATGCCTGGTTATGAAACGGTTCACGTACATGATATCGAAATACTTGGGGGGCAGGAAAGTTTTTTACCTGTTCAAATGCACCCTTTGGCACCTGGGTGGGAGGGTTCATTAAACGACCCTGAAACCGAGGTTTCCGCACCTGTAAGGGATATCGTTATCCCTCGCCGTGGTTTTGACAATGATGCCACAGTCACAACAAGTGACAACTTGGACGACATATACGTAGGGGTTCCCGCGGTGTTGCAACGCTTTCAAAGTGGTTCTCAAGGTGTGAACTTGCCAAGTTCTACCCGTCGTGTAGTTATCCCGACGTATATTACCGTTCGTCTTGGTGCGCCAACAAACAATGCCGCGCGAAACGTGCGCGTGCCTTTTGTCGAGTACGTAGCAAATGTCGCTAGCAGTGAAATCTTTGCAACTTGGCCGCGTGCATCTTTGTTTGCAAACATACACGCAATAACAACGTTCGCGCTAAACAGAATTTTTACCGAGTGGTATCGTTCCCGAGGTCAAAACTTTGACATCACAAACACAACCCAGTTCGACCAATTTTTTGTTTATGGAAGAAACATATTCCAAAACCTTATGCAAATCTCTGCCGAAGTTTTCAACCAATATGTCCACCGTGCTGGGTTCGCAAATCCTTTGTTCACTTCATACCGAGCCAACGCTTGCGGTCCAAATTGCATGTCCCAGTGGGGAACCGTTGACCTCGCTAACAGAGGGTTTAACCAACTCCAAATTTTGCGCAATTTTTACGGCCAAGATGTTCAAATTGGCACAAGTAACAACATCCAAGACGTTACAACAACATACCCTGGTACGCCTCT
>WQSK01000058.1 GCA_009787915.1 Bacillota bacterium | reverse complement strand
CTGGGGCTGTAGCAGGTCCCAAGGGTTCGGCTGTTCGCCGATTAAAGAGGCACGCGAGTTGGGTTCAGAACGTCGTGAGACAGTTCGGTCCCTATCCGTCGTGGGCGCAAGATATTTGAGAGGATTTGACCTTAGTACGAAAGGACCGGGTTGAACGTACCTATGGTGCACCAGTTGTCACGCCAGTGGCATGGCTGGGTAGCCAAGTACGGAAGGGATAAGTGCTGAAAGCATCTAAGCGCGAAACCCGCCTCAAGATTAGATATCTCTCCGTGAGAATCGGATAAGTGACCTCGAAGACTACGAGGTTGATAGGTCGGAAGTGTAAGCACAGCAATGTGTTCAGCTGACCGATACTAATATCACGAATGGCTTGAATGATTTTTTAGTTCAAGAGTTTTGGTTAAACGCGAGTTAACCATATGTTTTGTTTTTCACAGTATGCGGTGACGCCTGCTTTTTGCAGGGGATGTACCACGGTGTACAGTCATGTGTTTTTAACTTTTTTGACGTTTAATCACGTCACCACTATCTGTGGTAATTGAGGTAAGGTCCACCCGTTCCCATTCCGAACACGGCAGTTAAGCTTACCATCGCCGAATATACTTGCTTGGAGACGAGCTGGGAAACTAGGTCGCTGCAGATTCCAGTAAAAACGCTTGCCATGTGGTGGGCGTTTTTTGTTTTACCAACTATGTTCCTGTACAACTGCAGTTTGCAATTCACTGCAAGCCTAGTTTTATCTAAACTGTATTTGGTTTGTGTAAACCCATTATTGACATTTGGGTTTTTGTTGCTTTTTTAAACTTTTATAGTAAACTGGAGATATGAAAGATTATGATACTCCTGAATACCCAATAGAAACTTTGCGCTCCGCCGCCGAAGAATGGATTGCCATCAGTAACGAGCAAGGTTTTGTACCACAGGAAAAAGAGAGTGAGATTCTTGGGAAATACAAAATCAAGAGCATAATACCGATTCAAAAAATGGTGATGAAGTTGTTTCAAGAGATGCGACCTTAACTTTTAATTTTCCTCAACATCCTAAGTGTCGCGGGATTGTGCGGGTGTTTTAAAACATCCGCTTTTTTGACCCAAACAATTTCCTTGGCGTCAGAGCCAGCAACTGCATTTTTATTTTTACTCTCTGCCAAATAGCGGAGGAATATAAACTGGGTGTCCTCGCCCTTGTAGTTCATAGTGTCATCGTCGAAATCAAACGGGGTTATATTTTGTAGGCCAACCAAACCTGTTTCTTCGCGGATTTCGCGAATGACACCGTCAAGGGGAGTTTCGCCGTCCTCCAAACCGCCTCCTGGGATGTGCAAGGTTCCAGGGTATGCGCCACCTGGTTTGTTTTGCTTTATAAACAAATACTCGTCGCCGCACGAGATTAGGGTGGACACAATGACTTTGCGTTTCATAAGTGCATAGTATCATGATTCCAAGCAGAGCGCAACATATTTTAACCGTACAAAAAAGCACCCTCTTGGTGGGGTGCCTTTTTAAAAACACGATTGCGAAGTACAATTATAAATCGACTTCTCTCGGTTGCATTGCCTTGCATTTTTCCGAGTACGCACTTTCAGGACTTGTCACAACGTATTTGGTGCCGTCGGACATTTTCACGCCTGCTTTTTCCAATTGCACCGCCAACGCCGTGCCTGCGTCGCCCAAAATCATGTGTTTCAAACCACCCAAGGCACCTTGGTTTTCGGGCTCGCCCGCCATCTTGATTACCTCGAACAACAATCGCCCCATTTGGTCTTGTTTATCCTGATATTCCTTTGTCGCCATTTGCTTTCCTCCTTATTATTAATTTCGGATAACCGATGTTTAATTATATCTTGCTATCAATTTGATAGCAAGTGTTTTTTGCTAGCAAAATGAGTGCATGAAAAAAAGCATTTTTGACGAGCGATATTCTGCGCTTGTGGAGGGTCTTGTTGCTTTGCGGAAAAAGAATGGCCAAACCCAGAGGGACCTTGCAAAGACATTGGGCGTGTCGAATTGCTATATCGCAAGGGTAGAAACAAGAGAGCGCAGGCTTGACGTCATAGAGGTCATTGATTACCTAAGGGCACTTGGTCTAGGCGACGACGAAATATCAAATTTTATTCGAAAAATTATTTGAGTTAATCTTTGCCTGTGATATAATTGAGCATGGACTTTAATGAATACCAAAAGAAAGCAATGGTCACGAAATGCCCATACGAGAGCAACAAGGACCAAATCGTGAACGCCTTGTTGGGCATCGCAGGCGAAACGGGCGAGATTCACGAGATGTTTAAAAAACACTATACGGTCGGTGGGGAACTTGACCTTGAAAACCTGCGGAAAGAAATCGGGGATGTGCTGTGGTACCTTGCCGAGTTGTGCGACGCGTTTGGTTTTACAATGGAAGATTGTGCCGAGAAAAACATCGCCAAACTAAAAGCCCGCCACGGTGCCAAGTTTTCGGGTAACGGCGACCGTTCGGGTGCAGGGAAATAACTTGGTGTCGAAAAAGACAACAACTAGTGTTGGTGACAGTGTCAGCGAGGTTAAACTTGAAATTTTGTCAGAAAAAACCTTGGTTGCCTCTGCCAAGATTGCGATTGAATGTTTTCCGCACTCGTATGGGCTTACCTATATTGACTATAAAGATTTTTTGTCTGGCGAAACCGAACGCGATATAAAATTGCGCCCGTACCTTATTATGCTTGGGAAGGAACCGATTGGGACGATTGGTCTTTACGAGATGCCAAAACACAAAAAAGACCTCTGGGTTCACAGTTTTGCGATTTTACCAAAATACAGGGGCAAGGGCTTTGGTGCACGCGCATTGTTGGATGTGATTGAACTTGGCAAACAGTACAAAGGGAAAGAAACCCTGCGCCTGTGGACATATGGGGTTTGGAACGCAGAAGCCCAGCCCTTGTACGAGCGCATCATGCAGTCGTGTGAGTTTTATACAAACCCAAAAGACAGCCAATACAACATCAATGACGGCAGACCGCTGGTGTACAGTTTTTCGCTTTGCGGGAAAGCAGTTGTTCCGTGGGACAACAAGTTCATCGACCTCGATATGGAGGACAGATACCAAGACGAGGGGCACCGCCTTTTAATTAAGGACAGAATACTTGCAGTTTCCGATAGCATATGATATAGTCAATCATGAATAAAAAACAGCGTTTCATTTTGGCGAGCATGGACGGGCGGAAACTCCCAAGTTTACAACCTTTGATTAACCTTGGTATCGGTGCGGTTTTAAGCGCGTTGTTAATGGTAGGGCTTTGGTTTGGTGCCGATTTAAGAAATATGACAGGCGGTGCCGAGGCGATGTTATACTTTGGGATATCGGTGGCGGCGATGCTTGGGATTGTGGCGATTGGTATGGTTATCGCAAACGTGCTCTCGGGCAAGCGTCCGCGCCGTATGCTCCAAGCCGCAATTGCAAATGGTCGTCGTACAACTTGCAGGATTTTAGATGTTCGCCGTCATGTGAGTTACGCCCACCGCAGACGTTTTGAGAACAATATGGTTGATTTATCTTTTAATTTGGGCGGAACCCAAGACGAACAAGTAACCATAAATAACATCGGTCGCCGCGCGCATAGGGAGTTACACAAACTTGTTGGTCAAAACACCGAGTTCATCGTTGACGCGGAAACCATGACTTTTTTGATTCCAAAAACGCACCCTTGACTAAGCGCGGTTTTTATGCTATAATGCCGTATTATGGGAGTTGGATGCAGACATAAAGACAGCAAGAATAACTGTCACAATACTAAATCCAAATATTCGACTTGGCTGGTCGATATGTTTGATGCTTGGTACAATCAAAAAGAAGTTGAAGAAGTTCAGGTAGACAGAAGTTGCGTGTGAATTGTTGAAGATGGCGATGAGGGGAGGCTTAAGTTTCTGGGTATTGCTTTTAGGGATGATTGTGCAAAGGCTGGGTGTCAACGCCCTGAAATCCTTGCTTCTACGAAAAGAAGTCAAATCAGCAGGTTCGAGAGTAATTGTGTTCATGCCAGAATGGCGGAAGTAGATATACATAATTTCTGGCTTGCAATAAAAGGAGTAAAACACGGATGCGAAACACCCCAAGAAAATTTACAAAGCGGAATCTCCTGAAGATTTGGGGACTCCCCACGGATTTTGGGAACGAAAATA
Source organism: Bacillota bacterium (assembly GCA_009787915.1). Classification (GTDB taxonomy): domain Bacteria; phylum Bacillota; class Clostridia; order Christensenellales; family UBA1242; genus WQSK01. Next base: position 2,023 of record WQSK01000058.1, on the reverse strand, counting down.
TTCGCTATCCGATTTCGGACTTTGACAAGTTGTTTGTTGACATAAAAGAACAGGGGTTTAACGAAAAATATGATTCACATTTTGCCTATTTGGTGAAACAACGGGATATGCAGAGTACACCTTTCGTCACAATGTGGGGACCGCAAGATATCGAACCGATGAAAGAAAAACTGGCGAGCAATGACTTGACCCAATACGTCGAGGTTTGGCATGGACGCGGGCTACAGCGCGAGGACAAACTGACTTGGGCAAGACAGCGGATAGATTTGTGGGGGGGGGTAGACCTTTTTCCAAAAATATTTAACAGTTGCATTGAGATGTGGAAAGGGAACTCTCCGCGCGCAATTGACGGGTGTCCAGAAGATTATGTTTTGTTACAGCGCACAAACCCCGCGTATCCGTTCGAGGTCGCGATTCACCGCGGTGACAAAATTACCGAGCAAACAATTGACGGGGCAGTGCGAAAACTGGCACGCTATCAAAAACGGTTTGTCGATTTTGCATGGTTTTTAAAAGCCTGCGGAACACGGTGTATGAGCCTTGACATTAAATTGCTCAAAGAAAAAATCGTTGTGTTCGACTGGGATTGCGATAACGAGGAACAAGTCATGGACAAAATAGAGCATTTGGGTTAAACAACGCGAAGCAACTAGGTCCAGCGGTACGCTGGTTAGTCCTTTATAAACTCAACAACATACGCGTCCAAGGTTTCGCGGTCGGTGCGTACGGTTTCGGAAATCTCGATACCCGCAATTGCATAGACCTCCTTCCCGTGCGCCAACACAGGGAGTTTATCCCGAAGTCTTGCTGGTATCTTTTTGTCAATCAAATATTTGTTAAGTGTATTTGTTCCTCCACCAAACTTGGTGAAAACATCGCCGTCTTTTCTGGTGCGCCATTTGCTTTGACGAGGGAGTTTATCCACGTCCATGACCATAAGCCCGCGCGCAACCGCGTCTTTGTGCGATATCGTTTTTGTCGTAATAATCGTGCCCCAGTTAGGGAACACAACATGCCCGATGCGAAACGAAAACTCGCGCACGGCCGTTGCTTGAACCCTGCGTACAATTGCAATGTATTCGTATTCTTTGACGGCGTACAAACTGTTTGGCAAATCGACCCGAGAACCATTTTCTCCGCTCTGCGCCAACGTCATTACGATGTCGATGTGTTTCTTTTCGATGTCTTGGCGTTCATCAAGTTTTTCAAACGCCGACAACAATATGCGCGAAATCACAGGATAGGAATGCGCAAAGAAATTAAGCGGTACACGCACATGGTTTTCATCATGGATAAGTGCGCCAAGGTTTACGATACTATTAAGATACTCGTCATCATTGCGGCAGTTTTTTCCAAAGTCAACAATATTTTTTTCAACATTTCGCCATTCGCGTTGGAGCAGGGGGATGACTTGTTGGCGCAAAAAGTTCCGCGCAAACTGGCAATCGGCGTTGCTCTCGTCGCAAATGCTTGGGACTTGGTTTCGGTAGTTATATGCGACGATATCGGTTTTTTTTGTTTCCAAAAATGGTCTTACAAGCGGGCAATCCGAAACGTGAGTTCCTCCAAGTTCTTGACCGTCGTATTTAAGGAACGACCTTGTGATGTCCATACCGCGCGCGCCCGAGATTCCAGAGCCCCGCAAGATATGCAACAAAATTGTTTCCGCCTGGTCGCTCTGATGATGTGCCACCGCAAACTTTGTGAGTTTAAAACGCTTTGCTGCTTGACCGAAGGCTTCATACCGCTTGATACGGGCGGCTTGTTCAATGCCTATGCGTTTTTGTTTCGCATATGACGGCACGTCAACGTTGTAACTTGCGTAAAGGATGTTATTGTCCTTACAAAACTTTGAAACAAACGCGGTGTCTTTTCGCGAGTTCGGCCTAATGTTGTGGTTCACGTTGACCGCAACGACCTGAATGCCAAAGGGTTCGCGTAGTGAATCCAAAAAGTGCAACAACGCCATGCTGTCCTCGCCACCGCTGACGCCAACGCCGACTTTATCGCCCTTTTCGATAAG
>WQSK01000057.1 GCA_009787915.1 Bacillota bacterium | reverse complement strand
CCGCGGTATTGAGGGCAAAATCAAAACCGCCGAGTACGCCCGTAAAAACAATATCCCTTATCTTGGTATCTGTTTGGGTATGCAAATCGCGGTCATAGAGTTCGCCCGAAACGTCGCGGGAATCAAAGGCGCAACCTCGTCCGAATTTGACCCGACTGCCGCCAACCCCGTAATCGACATCATGGAGGAACAAAAACAGGTTTCCACAAAAGGCGCAACAATGCGTTTGGGTCTTTACGATTGTAAGATTAAATCAGGCACAAAGGTTGCGAAACTCTATGGAAAAACCGATATCAAAGAACGCCACCGCCACCGCTTTGAGTTCAACAACAAGTACCGCGAACAATTGGAGAAGGCAGGCTTAAAAATTGTTGGTGTCAACGAGGATGCAGACTTGGTCGAGATTATCGAACTCCCAAACCACAAATATTATGTAGCATCCCAATTTCACCCAGAGTTCCTATCCAAACCAAATAAGCCTCACCCGCTATTTGTTGGGCTCATGAACGCAATTCGGAATTAAGATTCTATTTCAACAGACTTTTGCGAAAGTAAAATTTTCTTGTTGTGAACATCTGCAAAATGCATTGCTTTATCATAACAAGATTCCAAAATCACATTGTCCCAACCCCCGTCATCGCGAGTTTTGCGCTCGCAATAAGACTCTTTAAAATGTGATGCGTCAATGCATAGGTTGTCAACGTTTTCGGTAACGTATTCTTTTGTGTAATGCTTGGTGGATTCTGTTGTTTTTTCAAGATAATGCTCTATACGTTCTTCAAGAGGTATAAGACGCCCCTGTGCTTCGGCGATTCTCCACGCATCTTGCATACGAATTACATTACCGCTCTCGTCCATCATCATGCGTTTATAATTTATTTTGCCATCCACAACAGCATTTGATGTGAAATCAGGATTATTCATCAATTGTATCAAGCCCTCATTGTGGTTACTCCCAATACCTATGAAGCCATATCCGTCAAGCATAACTGCCGCAATGATTGATTTTTCACGCATAATAAAACCCAGTTTCGGAATACGATTTTTTTGAAACAAAATTTTTAACCGCATCATGTCGGTCAAAGTTCAAATTCTCTGGCAAGTTTTCAATATCAAACCATTCGAGTTTACCCATCTTTGTTGGCTCGCCAATCTTTGGAGTCCCAGTCCACTTGTCCACAAAAAAGTGCGCACAAATGTACTGCTTTCTAACAACATTGTTTTTACCCACGTGTATTATGGTCGTGAACTTGATATCTTTTGGGTCGAATGAAACACAAAACTCTTTTTCCAAAACACGTTTTGCGGTCGCCGTAAAGGACTCACCCTCATTACAATGACCGCCTGCCACATCCCAACTTACATTGGCCAAATCTATCTTGTCACCGCTCCGCATACCAAAAAGAATCTCGGTTTTGCTTTTATTTTCTCGTATTAAAAAAACTTGTGCTGCGGACCGTGTCATGAATCTTTCCATGACTTGACAATAACACAATTTCGTGATATAGTCAACATAATGAAGAAAACAATTATCCTTGCCCCGCCTGGGTTGGGCAAAACGGTTGCGGTAGAAGAATCCGAAAAAGACCCAACGCACCCGCTTCACAATAGGATTTTTGATGCAGACATGGCATGGTGCGAATTTGTCCACCGCCTTGCCTTGCACAAATGCCCAGAACACAAAGACATTATCCTCTTCCCATTTGTTTTATCTCCGCCTTCGATTTTAAGAGGTCCTTTTGACGACCTTTTTGAACTTGACAGAACCCCAGAATCAAAAATCTTTCTCTATCCGTCCGCCGATCGTACGGATGAAATCTTGGATATACTCGTTGCACGCGACAAAACTAATTGGAGTTGGGCAGAGGACATCGCAAGAGATATCAAACCATTAGCAGAGTTCATGGAAAAAACCGAATTTCAAAGCATCAAAAAAGTTATGCTACCCAAAGGTAAATTTGTGGGGCATTTTTTAAATCAATCCAAAGACTCTGCTGACGGTTGTTGTTTAAGTGTTTTTGGCTTAAGATAATGATACTTTTGCCCCATTTTCCAGAGGAAAAATATTGTTACACAAATGGCTAAGGCCTCTACAATCGGCATTGCCCACCATGCGCCGTCAAGACCCATTGCCCTCGGCATCAAGGCAAGTAACCCCGCCATAAACACGAACGACCTAAGTGCCGACATAATTCCCGAAACTATACCGTCGTTGAACGCGGTAAACCAGCCTGTCGCGAAAACGTTGAATCCCATCAAAATAAACCCAATAGACATAATCCGAATCCCGCGCAACGCCAACGGGTGCATAAAGCCTACATACGGGTCGTCAGGTGTAATTTCGTAGACACGGAGGATAAGGTTTGCAAAAATGTTTGTTAATGCAACAGCCAAAACCGATAACACCGCAACGATAATCAAACTCTTGCGATAGAGTTTTTGCAAGTTCGCATGACGTTCTGCCCCAACAGCACTGTCTTTGCCGTATTTCTTTTTCTTGCCATAGTTGTAACTCGTAATCGGAGCAACCCCTGCAACATAGCCAAAGAATAGTGAAGCAAAAATGTTTTGTGCCGCCCAAGCAATCCCCGCAATCGCGACGTAGGCATCCCCCATTGCAAAGTACGGAATCCCATATGTTGGGTTTATACCATACCCTGGAAAGTACGGAATCATATACACGGGGTTTATGGCAGGTTCCGCTATGTGCATCAAAGTGTTGTTCAAAACAATAATTGTCACAACACCCGCCATCATCGTTATGGCTTCACTTACACCATTAAGTGCCGAACGCCCGAGGGCTTTTATATCCCACTTTGGTTTTGAGAAAAACAAAGTCCCCTTGCGGTTAATCGAAAAGTATACAAGCCCAACAACGGTGGAAACACTGTACCCAATACCTGTTGCAAGTGCCAAACCCATAAGACCCATATTGAATCCAAACAAAAATGTGGCGTTCAAAGCGGTGCTTATCCCAGCCGCCGAGATTGACATAATCATCCCGAGTGTCGGACGTCCGTCTGCAATCACAAACTGGACAAAGAAAATACCAAGCATTATAAACGGTGCGGTCAAAATCAGGGGCTCGATGTATTCAAGTGCAAGGGCTATACCTTCACCGCGGGCCCCGAGCATTCGCACGATTGGCTCCCTGATAAACCAACCTACAAAAGATATAAACGCACTGATTCCAAAAACAACTATTGCCAGCATCGTAAATATTCGCCGTGCTTCCTCTTTCTTTTTTTGACCTTTAAGTTTTACAACCAAAGCGCACCCACCCATTGTGAGCATCGCCCCAATAGCCATAGTAAACATTACAAATGGAAAAACAATATTGACCGCAGCGAAGGCTTGGTAGTCGATGCCTCGCATGGCAAAAACCCCGTCAATCAAGCCAAAAATGCCCATAATCACAAACGACAAAATCGTCGGCACCGTGAATTTAAGCAAAAACTTTACCGTAATCGGTTGGTTAAGACGCGAGTTTTCTTGGAACTTTTTTTGAATTTCCTTCTTTTCATCATCGGTTACTTCTTTTGGAAAAAAGTACTCCTTCCCACACTCGGCCGCCTCCTCCATTTCACCAACGATACGGTCAACGAGTGTTTCTTCTTCTTTCACTTTTTATCCTCCTTCTTTTTGACAACACCTGCCATCAACATTTCGGGTGTCGGCACAATGAACTCGTCTTTAAGTGCCAACTGTATCGCACAAAGACCTTTCAACTTCGCCATAAAGTACTGTGCTTTTTGTCGTCCAACTTGTGGCTCAAGCGCAAGAATGAAATCCCTAAGACACGGCATTATCGTAACCCACTGGGCAAACACTATGCTTTTGCTCATCTCCTCGATTGCCCCATTTGCAAGTTCCTCAATCGAAAACTTGCGAAACTCTTTCAACTCGGCATTCGCCTCCGCAACAATGGCGTCATGGATTTCTTCTTTGCTCTTGTAATGCTGATACACCAAGCCAACTGCTACCCCTGCACCCTCCGATATATCACGGATACTGGTGCCCGCAAAGCCTTTTTCCGCGAACAAAGCAATTGCCGCATAGACTATTTTATCTCGTGTAGCCTCGCGCAAGCGTTCGTTCACTTCTGTGTATCGTGCCATAGCACCTCCCCTTTACTGAACATATGTTCATTATAGAACAATTATTCTATTTGTCAAGTATTAATTTGTAATTTATAATGAATTCATGGACAAAGTTAAAAAAGGCTTACTAATCTCGGCCCTTGTCGCAAGTATCATGGCAGGCACATTTGTTTTTGAACCAATCAAAGACGTTATAAACAACGTGCGACAAAAAACTAACAAAGAAAAAATCGTAGAAAACCCGCCCCCGCAAATTGTACCGATGGGGAACTTTTTATATTTGGGTACAAACAAAAACGAGGACGGAACAATAGACCGTGTCGGAACCGCAACAATGTCGCATGCAATTAAGGTTGACGGAGTTTGGCATTTTGGTGCCGCAGCACATGCAACTGCGGACTGGGTCGTTGGACAAAGGGTCACACAAGTGAACGTTGACGGCGTTCATCTTTGCCCGAACAGCCCAATACCCAACGGCAAACGATTGACGCCAGGGGAACTTCAAGGCGAACAAAAAGGCACCGTAACCTCCAACACACAATATAGCATTTTTGGTGAACTTGATTCACTGCCTAACACCGAAAATCAGGTAACCGAGGTTGCACTCCCCCAACTTGGTCCTGCACAAATAATTACAACAGTCGACGGACAAGGAAAACAAATATTTAACATTGAAATTACAAAAGTAACAGACTTTGAGGGACTTTTAACCGATTTCGAGGAAACTGCCGAAAAAGTTTTTGGCTTCAACAGGAGAGTGATTGTTTATGACATAACCGACCCCAATTGGCCCCAAGAACTTAACAACCACCACGCACATGGTATGAGTGGCTCGCCAATAATCCAAGACGGAAAACTCGTCGCCGCGCTCTCGAACACTCTGTTATATCCATGCGGCACCCAATTAAACATCGCCGCTTTGGCAAAAGATATAATCAACGAACACTTGCGCCAAATTCAAAATTCTAATCGCTTACTGGAGAGTGTTGTTGAATACGAACCCGAACTTGATTGATGTAGGACTTTTACGTATTTTAATTTGTTCGGGTCAAAGCGTCCGCGAATTTTATCCCCGACACTGTATTTGTCGTTCCAAACAAAATAACGTAGCAACCTATCCGACCCCTCGATGTAAACTTTGTACATAAACAATTCGCCCTGGGCGTGAATGTTAGCAAGCGGTTGCCCCGTGGATATTGTTCTAAGACCGCCCGCTGATGTGCTCCCAGACGATGATTGGAACGTCAGCATTGTTTCACGTTCGATTATAAAACCATTTGCTTCCCTAATGTTTGGATTGTTCGCAAACACAGAATCAAGCCTTGCAACCGCACGTCGTTTAAGTAATCTTTTCGGCAAGATAATCATAAATGGTATCACAAGTATACAAAGGAAAAATATCGCACCAAAAATTGTTGTTATAATAAAATCGTTAAAGGTGACAGGCGTTCCTGCCTCCAACGCACTGTGGGGCAAAAATACCAAAGCAATAACAAGACTGATTGGAATAAGCGCAACCATAAGCCACCACTTTGCCACGCGCAAAATTTCTCGTGGTCTGTCTTTTTTGATTGCCGACATGACACTTGACTTCGTCGGCTCGGGGAGTTGTGACAAAAATGTGTTCATGAATTATATGTTACACCTCCTACCCCTGTTTGTAAAGCCCCCGCGCCATATCTATAATCTCTTTTGGCAGGCCCGCCAACTTCGCCACGTCAATCCCAAAACTGTTTTCCTCGATACCTGGTTCGACTTTGTGAAGGAAAACAATCTGCCCATCGACCTGCTCGGTGAGGACCTTAAAGTTTTTAATTTTTGGGTTTTTACTTGCCAGGTTCGTCAACTGGTGAAAGTGTGTTGCAAACAAAGTATTCGCCCCAATTTTTTCCGTGATAAACAAAAGTATCGCCTCGGCAAGTGCCAACCCATCGCCCGTGCTGGTTCCGCGCCCGACTTCGTCCAACAAAATAAGGCTCTTTTTTGTTGCGTTATGAACAATGTTTGAAACCTCGTTCATCTCGGTCATAAATGTGCTCTCGCCCGTGTGGAGGTTGTCACTGGCGCCAATCCTTGTAAAAATTCGGTCTGTGATTGGGATGTTTGCAAGTGCGCATGGGACAAAAGAACCAACATGGGCAAGCAAAACATTCATCGCCACCGTCCTCATAAATGTCGACTTGCCCGCCATATTTGGGCCCGTGACCAAAATTGTGTTTCTATCCATAGAACAATTGTTGGAAATAAAGTTGTTCCTCCCCACAATCTTTTCAACAACAGGATGACGTGCGTGCGAGAGTTCGATTTTGCCAAGAGTGTTAATCTTTGGTC
>WQSK01000056.1 GCA_009787915.1 Bacillota bacterium | reverse complement strand
TAATTTTTCAACCAACCCAGTGATGCCTGGGAGAATTCCGCGTTCTTTGCCCGAACCGCACGATGTTGTTGCAATGTTTTTGTCGAACAAAAGACGCATTGTTTCGACAAACAGCGGGGAACAAAAAAGATGTATAGTGTCACGACCGAATTTTTGGTTGCCAGCAATGTCGGCATTAAAGTCAAGCAGGTCAACTGCCAATGTATTTGGGTCAATTTTTGTTTGCATAAAAGCAATTTTACACTTAAACTGTAAACAATGCAAGGCTTTGAATTTGTTAAATCCCCAACAATGGATGATTTTTTAGAGGTCCATGCGATAGAGCAAGAGTTTTTGAAACCCGAAACAATCGCAACGCCAGAGCAAACTTTTTCTTGGGCGCAAAAGAATCCAGACATTGAAATTTTTATACGTGACACGGCTACGGGAAAGGTCGTCGGCTCGCTTACAGTTGTGCCTTTGAACAAAGAGCAATTTGACAAGTTCACATCGGGTACTTTGCAAGACACGGAACTGTCTGCCGAAACATTGGAACAGTATCGTGACAATACCAAGTACTGGATGCTTTTTTCCGCCGTCGGGATTCGCAAAAGTTATCAGGGGAGGGGGCTATTTAGTATGTTGATGCACGGATTTTGTTTGAAAATGAAAGAGTTGCAATCTCGCGGTATCGTTTTCAAAAACATTTGTGGTGAAGGCCAAACCCCTGACGGACAAAGGTTGTTGGAAAAAATTATTGGTTTAAAGAGGATAGAGGGGGATTTTGAATTTCCGCTTTTTTGGATGGGTGCGGGCGACCAAACAAAGGCTACGGCGAACTTTTTGCAATGCGCCTGCAAGCGATGTTCATAGACCCTCGTTCACTATTTCCGTCAACTCCTGATTGACTTCGGGCTTTTCAAGTTTCAATATTTTGGGGTGGTTCAAACTGATGCCCACGATTGGACCGCCTTTGTAATCTTCTGTCGGTGGCAACATTCCATGATATTCAAAACCAATGGTTGATAATCTTCTTGTTTGTTTAGTAAAATGTGCAAACAAATACTCAAATTGGTCTTCTTTAAGTTCCTCGGCTGACACCGAAAGCAAATTTGGCAACAGCGGGCCTATTTTGCTTAGGTTGCGAATTCCAGTTAGATAAATATCTGTTGCCTTTGGTAATTTTATACCGTCTGTGTCATTAGCGAAATTTGTGAATCCTGCATGAACCAAAATTTTGCGGTCTAGGCATTCCATAAGGTGCTCTCTGTATGGGTAATCTACGTTTTGAAGTATATTCTTAAGTTTCTTCGCCGTCATTTTTAATGTTGTATAGACGGACGCTTCATAAAAGCCTTCTTCGGTTATATTACTTTGCCAAAAAATATTCGTGTCAATGGTCGCAAGTTTTTTGTCATACACAACAATACGATTTTTCATTAAACAGAGTTTACCACGTTTTCGCATCAATGTAAAGACCGAACCCCAAAAACAGATTTGTAAATAAACACGAGGCCAGTAATTGTGATGAGGGTGGCTATTCCAAAAATCGCATAGATTTGGTAATCTACGTTGTCTGTGCTTATCGTTAGTATATAACCGATTATAACGAACACAGATGATAATGCGTCTACACGGTGGCTTATTGCTTCTGTTTTAAGCGTACTGCAATCGGCTTTCCGTGCTGCACGTTTGCAATAGTGATAAAGAAACTCTTTCATTGCGATTGAAAAAACGGCTACGATGAACAAAAACGGACTTACGAAACTTCCAAATGTGGGATAGTGTAACTCGTGAATTGCCCACAATATAAGCAGGGTAGCGGTTCCAAGCATTATAACTCCAAATAAAAAGTTTATAATTTTTTCTGTTACCTGTTTTCGTTTCGTCGCAAAAGTAGATGCCGTTACAAGCCCAGATGACACGGTGTCAAGCCCCGAGTGTATGCCGTCAACAAACATAGCGGGGTTAAACATCAAAAGCCCAGTCAAAGTTTTGAAAAAAGCAAGCATAGCATTTATCGCCAAAGACGTGCCTGCCACACTCCTGTGATGATTCTTTGTGTCGGGATTGCCCATATGCAGTTAGGATATCACAGTTTGGGACTGTGCAATATTAAAAATAAAATTTCACTGATTGCGAAACATTCGTGACTTCCAGATACCGCGGCGGGCGCGTCTGGCCTCATTTTGAATTGACAAGAAAATATCGCTGTTTGCATTTGCACGTGTATCGGAAACACACCTTGCCATACCTGCCTGAAGCAACATTGCACCAAGTTGCCCATTACGCATCGCGCGTTCGGTAGTCTGGGGTTGCCTTATCCAAACATGTCGCCTAAGACGTCTGTGCGCATCCGTCGCGTTGCCGTCGTTGTTCGCCCCAGGTATCCTAACAAGCCAAACCCGTGTGTTTTTACGGCAATATCTTTTTGTAAAGTCCTTGGCTTTTTTCCCGTATTTGCGCTCGGGCCCCCTAAGTTCAGGTGCATCCGCACCTATAAACCGAACTCTGTGAATTGTCGATTTTCTTGGGTTGTTTGCCTCGGGTATTGCGACATCAATCGTATCGCCGTCGATGACCCTGCGAACAGTTGCCGCCTGTACATGGGCGGGGTCTATTGGCGCGGTCATCGGAACGTGCCTGACTTTGCCGCCCAAAAAAGATTTAATCATTCGTATTATCATATGTTGTTACCTTTCATACACAATGTGTATGTATTATCGTAACCTAAATTTACAAAAACGTCAATACGGAATTGTATGGCAGAGGAATACCGACAAGAGTAGAACACAATGACGGCGAAAACTCTACTATTAATTATAGTGACGGATACATATTTGTCAATGGTATTGCAGGTATCATAGCCGAATACAAGCGCAAGCAATATCCAAAGAAAACGCACCACTTGACACAAGGCAGGATAAACGGCAGTTTTGCCAAAGCCGAATGACATCAAAAAAGCCGAGCATTAAACTCGGCTTTTTGCTTGGTGTTAGAATGGCAAATCTTTTTCTTCTTCGGGTGTTGCCTTTGTTAATTGTGGTTGCGCCTTTGGCGGTTTAAGTTGTGGGCGGTCAAAATATCTATATCCGTGTATCTCATAATGCAACAAATCATATGCCACTTTAATGTTTGCTATCATGTGTATGCGTTTGGGTTTCTTTTTAATTAGGTCGTGCCATGTGATTTTGCTTTGCAGTAACTCGATTAAATCCTCATAAAGTTCTGCGTGTTCGTCATCCCTTTTGTCGTTGTTTTCAAAACTCTCTATTGTCGATACTCTCTCGCTTGGGTCGTATAAATGTTTGCCCTCTTTTCTTGCGTTGTTGGTGTCGTGGATCAGATAATCAAATGCTTTGTCAGGTGTTCGGCAAGGCTGAGCAAACACAATACCCATATCCTCGGATTTGAATTGCTTAAACCAAGACCCTCTTTGATTTTTGTATAACTGTACTAAGAAATGATAATGCGGTTTTTTCAGTTCCTCGCTATCGTTCATTTTACATTTATCATGCAAGATGTACGCATATGCTTTTATCTCTGGTGACGATGTAATGGCTTTTAACTGTTCGGTATGGTAGCAATTCCCAGACCACCAAGTAGCCATTATTTTTGTAAAGTCCATGATGTACCCCCTTGTTGAATGTTGAGTGGGGGGCTAGACGTAGTAAAGCCCCCCACAGGCAACACCCTTTTATTTAGCAACAGGCGGCGAGGCGCGCAGGCTTACCGCCTCGCCGCCTGTTTGCTTTTTCTTTTGTTTGTATGCTCGATTGACTTCGCGAAATTTCTTTTTCATGTTCTTAAAAATAAACTTGTGAATTTTGCGTCCGTATTTGTCGGGTACAAATTCCGCCGTATCAAGTGTAATCGAGAATGTCGCAAAGTATTTTTGTAATACTTCGTCTATCAATTCGTTTTTGATAAATTCCATTATGCGACCCCCTTTTTCATGTAAAAATCTTTTGGTAATTCGTCATCGAGTTTCCTCAGATACTCGATATATCCGTCAAAATTTTCTTGCAGTAATTCCGCGGTCTTTGTGTCAAAGTCCTCGTCCATGTGACCTTCATAAAATTTGGGCTTGCACATCTGCGAGTTATAACAAGCATGGACATTGTAGTCACAAGTAATAATCTCTTGTGTATATGTCGATGTGTCGCGCTTGCCACTTGCAAAATATTGTTCTAACTCTGCCGAGCCTGTAATTCGCCGTACTATCCACTTGATACCGATAACGCGCCCGTTTGGATCGTGGCGGTTTTCTTTTTTGACAATCTCGATAAACTGCGCCAATTCGCGGATATTCAAATCAATTAACTTTGGTCTTTGCACATCAATAAAAATGTCATAGTTATTGTGACCATGTTGTTCAAACCAACGACTTTGCCAATCAGGATAATACAACGACATCCGCGAGTTAAAATACTTTTGCCCCTCTGTTATTCCTACCAAAGTGTAAGGCTCTAAAAAATGTGTCTTGACCTTGTCGTTTGCGTAACCGAGCCTAAACGGATTTATCCGCCTTGATATTCGAGGGCGAAAACCAAACTTGCGCCCAATAACATCATAGTTGGCAACCACACAATGCCGAGGGATAGACAAGCAAAAACCATTTTCGTTTTTATTTTCAATGGCTCGTGCCATATCGCGATACCTCGCGCGGTCAAACATCGCGGTTGTCAATAGGTGGGTCATAAGGGCAGTTTTACCTGCCCTCGGCGACCCAAAGATTATGGTAATCATCTCTTGCTATCCCCAAACGCGAAACTTATCACGCGCGTAAAAATCCCAATAAGAATCAACACCGCGAAAACAACCACGACCCAAAACACAATCGACAATGCCAACCCTAACTGTCCACTTCCGATGATGTTGTAGAGCCATTCCATAAGGCTATCGCCGTCAATTATGATGTGGCGCGTTTGGTCGTTAATCTCATCCGTAATGTCGTCCCCAGTCGCAGAGTTCCAACGACCCTCGTCGTAAAAAATCGGCACAGAGAACATCCCAAAACTTGTCGTGATAATTCCGAGGTGGAACTCCTCGCCTTGCATTAAAAGTTGTGTTGTCGTGTAAACCCCAACCAAAACACCGTTTGTGATTTCCTGTTGCCTCTCGTCAGTTGTGATAATATCCCCACCATGAAACACCAAAGGCAAGCCTCTATTTGTCATGCTGAACAACGGCAACATATCCACCGAGAAAAATTGATAAGTCCGTGGCGAGATAAAAACATAGTTGCCGTCACTCGTGCGCACATACCGATTGACCACAGGACACCTCAATCTTGGGAACGGATGATATTGCACGTTTCGGATAGTCTGCATTAAATCTCGCAAGGTTGTGCGTTCCAAAACATCAACCATTTGGACGAATGGCGAACTCGTGAACAGGGCGCGGATAACAAATAGCCCGGGGTGTATGTTCGCCAAGACCGAGCCGACCCCAGACCAATTTGTCCTCTGCGAAATCGTATTAAGCGGTATTCGGTTGCCTGTTACATCATGGAAATAATGATTGTGTGCGCCCGTTCCCCAACGTGCGAGATTAAAAGCCCTATCCCACCATGCGCGCCGACTTGTAGTATGAAATGCGTAAGTGAGAACATAATCGTTTTGATACCTCACGTTAATCAGCACAACATTGTTGTCCAATGAGATAGGAATTGTTTGACGTGTGCCACCTCGTAAGATTGCGCGGTGCATACTGTCAATCCAAATGTTAAGCGCGCGCCCTGCGGAATCAATAAACTTTTCTTTTTCGGTGCAATACAATATCGGTCTGCTTTCGCCGTCAATTACAACCACATCGGCATTATCCGAAACAATCAACCCTAAGTCCTCTAACACAAATAAGCGGTTGCCTCGGTCATTGTAAATATATCCCTCGTCACGATATGCAGGGCGGCGCGGTTGCCGTGGCTCTATCATGCTTGCGCGTAGTGGGGTTTTGTTCGCGGCCATAACTGGCGCGACCTGTTCATATGGCGGTGTGTCGGTGTCATTTTGTCGGCGGTCAACTAACCCCCAAAACGTGCCACCACTTGCAATTAACAAAGACCCAACAACAATTACAACCACAGTTTTGAAAATCAACAACCATTTCAAAAAATTCCACATATTACACCTCACGCCGCAGGTGGCAAACTAAATCTTGCCGTGAAAATTGTGTTGCGAGTAATCGGATGTGTGTAGATGTTGACAGTTCCATTTTGACCGAGTAACCCCCAACCAACAAAGCGCGGGGCATCAGGCTCTATGACTGGCGAAACAAAACCACCGCTTGCGATAACTTGTTGCCCCATGACATTTTCGCCGTGTAGGAACACAACCGAAAATCTAGGTGCGTTTGCGAGATTGCGGTAGGTCGTGATTGCCGTATTTAGATTGCTGATTTGATTGTTAAGTCCATTTATCGTGTTTGCGTTTGCCGTTGCGGTATTGTTTAGTATTGTGATTTGATTGTTAAGGTTTATGATTAAATTGCTATCGGTGTACGCTTGGTTTTCAAGATTTGCTATTGTTTGGTTA
>WQSK01000055.1 GCA_009787915.1 Bacillota bacterium | reverse complement strand
ACGTGCGCGAAATGGAGAATATCCGTTTAAGAGAGTGTGCAGAAAAAGGGTGTATAGACCCTATGAATTGTTTGGATGAAACAAGAAGTTTGTTCCGCTTGAACCAAAGGACGCTTAGTGACCGTCGTAGTCTGCGTGACAGATACGCTAATAGAAGTGTTGCAGGCGATGCAAAAGCCGTTACGCTGGAAGAAATGCGCAGACACCCATCTTGCACTTTTCCAGAATTTGAAATCGTAGAGTAAAGAACATTTTTTTAACCCAAACAGTACCATGAATCATGGTACATAGTAAAACTAGAAAGTTAAAAGTTGCTAAATTCGGGGGAACCAGTTTGGCGAATTCGGAAAATATTCGGTTGTGCAAAGATATTGTTTTATCAAGTGATGCAAGGACATTTGTCGTTGTTTCAGCCCCTGGTCGGTGTCCAGAGCACGCAAATAAAATGACTGATTTACTAATTGATGCCCACACAAAAATGTGTCATCAGAACGACTTTTCGGTTATTGACGATGTCTTGTCAAGATTCACCACGATTGCAAGCGAACTTGGTGTTGATATATCGGCGGAGTTGGAACGCACCCGTGAAGAAATCCAAATCAACAAGTGCAATCGTGACTTTATAATCTCGCGGGGCGAGTACATTATGGCGGTTGTTTTTTCAAAGTTTTGTGACTATAAATTCTTGGATGCGTCGGAATATATCGTAATTAAAAGAAACGGGGAAGCCGATATTGAACAAACGCGCAGGAATTTTTCACGCCTTGACCCAAACGGCAGGTACGTTATAGGCGGTTTTTTCGGGCGCGGAGTTTGCGGAGGGATAAAAACCTTTGACCGCGGGGGGAGTGATTACACAGGCGCGGTGGTATCGGTTTGCTTGGGTGCAAATGTGTATGAGAACTTTACCGATACCAATGGTGTTCAAAGTGCAAATCCTGCTATTGTTAAAAACACAAAATCAATCAAAGAGTTGGACTTTTCGGTGCTTTATAAACTGTGTTGTGCGGGGGCGTCGGTTATATATCCAAGTTGTGTTCCGCTTTTGAAAAAATATGGAATCCCATTAAAAGTATACAATACTTTTGACCCAAGCGGGGCATACACAACCGTGTCCGAACAAAAACCTGTTGGGTCGTTTTTTTCGATAACATATGCTACGGGTGCGAACATCAACAAAGATACCACTGACATCTTATGTGTAACAAATCGTTCGATTATCAGTATCGAAACTTTGCGTGAAATCTTTACGGATATAACCGTCTATATGACAAGCATAACCTCCACCGAGATTCGCCTTTTGACACCGCTTGATAATACCTCAAAAGTCGTGAACCTGTTGCACAAAGCAATGCTTAGTAATATATAGATTCATGAGTACATATACTTTTGTTTTAAATAAAGCATCAAAAGACAAACGTGTTGCGGCCCTTGCCCGTATTTGTAAAAGCAAGGGCATAGCAACCGCCGACATAAACGACGAGTTCGACAGACGCAAGGCGATACTTTTTGTTGAACCAAGGGCAAAAGCCCCCGCTGATTCTAGTGAATACAAATATGTTTTTGACTATGCCCGCTTGTCGATGGACGAGGACTTTATTCGTGATAATAATTATTTAACAGCGTTGGCTTTGAAAAAGATTTTTCTAAAAGAATATGGAACGACCAAGAAAAAGGTTCTCATCATGGGGTGGGGGAAATTGACGAGTCAACTTGAACGTGTTTTTACGGACACAGATATACACATTTTGAACTTTAACAAATACAAGGTTCAAGAACTTATGCCCAAGTACGGTGACAAGGCGTATTTTGAAACCGCGCCACTTAAAGATTTTGACATTGTTATTAATACAATTCCAAAAAATATCGTGAACTCGGGCGATTTTAAAAAGGGAACAACGGTGTTTGAACTTGCATCCGCGCCATATGGGGTTTCGGGGGATACTTCGGTTATTGATTACCGAATCTTGCCAGGGCTCCCAGGTGTGTATAGTCCAACCAAAGCGGCGACTATTGCCTTTGATGCGATAGAGCGGTTCCTAAAAATCCAAGAATCAAAACCGACTATTGTTTTGTGTATCAATGCATCGAGTTGTTGTTATTTGAAACTTCTTCCAGTTCTTGAAGAACTGACAAAGTACTATAAACTTATCCCCGTGTTGTCACAGAATGCGAACTTGCCAAACAGATTTGTTGATATAGAGTATTTTAGAAAAGACATCATCCGAATCACGGGCAATGCGATTATAACAACAATCGCGGGGGCAGAGGTTTTGTCATCAAAAAAAGAAATTGCTGCTTCTTTGGTTTTGCCAGCGACGGGGAACACGATTGCGAAACTCACAAACGCGGTCACTGACACCCCCGTTACTATGGCGGTAAAGGCACTTTTAAGAAACTCGAAGCCCTGCATAATTGGCATCAGTACCAACGACGCGCTGTCAGGTAATGCCTCGAACATTGGGACACTTTTGAACCGCAAGTGTTATTACTTTATCCCATATGGTCAAGATGACTATGTGAACAAACCGTTTTCAATGGTGTGCGACTTTTCGCGGGCAAAAGACACGATTGACGCGGCACTCTTGGGAAAACAAATACAGCCAATTGTTATTGCATAGGAAACTTTCGCATATACATTGCCATGAAAAAAGGTTTTGATGGTTACTATGTGAAGTGCGTAGACGACAAATTTGTGACGGCGGTAATTTTTGGGCGAAACGTTGCGAAAAAAGACAGTGTCTCATTTGTTCAAGTCATCACACGTGACAGCGCACATTGGTTCGAGTTCGACCAAAAAGAATACAACTCTGACAAAAAACAATTCCGCGTTTCGATTGGAAACAATGTTGTTTCAAAAGAAGGTATGACCCTTGACCTCGATAATGGTTTGGTAAAAATCAAGTGCGACCTAAAATTTGGTCCTTTTTCACCAATCAAGTACGATGCTATGGGCTTTTTTAGGTTTTTTCCATTTATGGAATGTCGTCATAGAATTACAAGCATGAACCACATGGTTTCAGGGGCGTTTTCAATTGACGAGTCCGAACATATTTTTGATGAGGCAGACGGCTATATAGAGGGAGATTGGGGTAGGTCGTTTCCTAAAAAATATCTTTGGTCGCAATGTAATTCTTTTTCGGAAAACAAAGACCTATCCATAGCCGCCATGTGTGCGACAATTCCGTATATGGGACTTCGGTTCCGCGGAAAAATTTGCGTGATTCATTTCGAGGGCAAAGAATATCGCCTTGCAACATATCGGGGTGCACGGGTTCGGGCGTTGGAGGACAACCGCCTTGTTGTAACACAGGGTTTTGGGAGGCGGAAAAAACGTCTTGAAATCACGGCGGTGGAAAGTGCCCAGAATTTGAATGAACTCTTTGCGCCGATTCGCGGCAAAATGACACGTATTATAAAGGAAACAATTATCACAACCGTGAGGTATGACTTTACGATTGGGGGCAAGGTAATTTTTGATGTGACAAGCGACATCTCGGCGTTTGAACAGGGGTAAGGCTTGTACACAATTGTTTTTAACTATAACTCTAAAGACAAACGCGTTGAGGCGATGAAAGAGTTATGCCAAGCCCAAGATATCCCAACCGCAGATATTAACAGCGAGGTTGACAAGAGCAAATGTGTTTTATTCATAGAGCCTAGGGGTAAAGTTCCAGATGATGCCTGTGAGTACAAGCATGTTTTCGACTATGTTCGTTTATCAACTGACGAAGAATTTGTTCGTGACAACAATTACTTGACTGCGCTTGCAATGAAAAAGATATTCCTTGAAGAACATGGGACTTTGCAGAAAAAAATTTTGCTCATGGGTTGGGGGAAACTTGCAACGCAAATAGAGCGCGTATTTACAGGTGCCGATTTACATTTGTTAGATTTTAACCAAGATAAAAAACAAGAGTTTTTAGAAAAGTATGGGGAAAAAGCATTTTTTGAAAGTGCACCACTTAAAGATTTTGACATTGTTATAAACACGATTCCAAAAAATGTTGTTGACGCGCGCGAATTTGCACCTGCGACAAAAGTGTACGAATTGGCTTCTCCGCCATATGGGATATCTGGCGATACTGAGGCTATTGATTATCAAATCTTGCCTGGATTGCCAGGGGTGTATAGTCCTGTGGAGGCGGCCCGAATCGCGTTTGATAGTATTCAGCGAAATGTTAAATTGAAACAAATGACATTAAATGCAAACAGGGTTAAAATTGAGTATTGACATTTACCCCCCCCATGCTATAATGCGAACATGAGTGAATATGGAAATATTGTTAAAGAACACGTTGTCGAAGGTGCAAAATTCGCATGCTTTATGGCAACCTATCTTCCCGCATTGAAGGTTCCAGTGATGGCGGGCATGTTAACTGGGCAACTAATTGACAGCGGTGTGACTGATATTTTGTTTGGACCAGTTGGCACACCAGGAACCATCGGGGCTGGTATTGGCGCTGCTTTTTCTTTGGCAACTTGTATCCCATTAGGGAAGAAACTTTCTGAGGTCATGAAACTTGAGGCATGGGGTGATAGCATGATAGGCGACCTCAAGCGTGAATATGACTGGCAAAAAGAAATCAAAGACGAAATGAACAAAGGTATCAACGAACGCCTTGACAAAGAACTTGGTGAAATCCTTGGGGGTTTGTAATCAAAATGAGCATTATTGAAAAATATGAAGAGTCAGAATTGCGTACACGATTAAATGAAGGTGCGCTTAAAGCATTTTGTGTGATTCTTGCCCCACAAATTGCCGTAGGGTATATTGGCAAAACCATCGCCAAGAACAAACAAATCCGTAAGGAAATGAATGAAGGCATTAACGAACGCCTTGACAAAGAGTTTGCGGACACGTTCGCAATTTAAATTTTAATATTAGGCAATAATATTTGGGTGGCGACGATTTGGCAGGGCAAAGTTCCGACATTTGAAAAACTCTCGGGTGATGTGACTTTTGATGTGTGTGTCATCGGTGGTGGTATCGCGGGTTTGTGGTGTGCGTATCGTTTGGTGAAAGAGGGCAAAAGGGTTGTTGTCCTGGAAGCCAACAAGATTGCAAGCGGAACAACTATGGGTTCGACCGCGATTTTGACCTATGCACACGACGACATTTACCATCGAATTAGGAAAAAACACGACATATCGGTGGCGAGTAAATATTTTTCCGACGCAAAAATGGCTATCAAAGAAATTGTTGAACTTGTTTGGAAAGAAAAGTGGGAAATTGACCTCGAGCCGATTGATTATATCTTGTTTTCAAAAAAATGGAAGGGCAAGTGTCATCTCGAAAAAGAACTTAAAACCTACGATGATTTGCGCCATGGGGTTGTGCGGACGAAAGCAAATTTGCCTTACAGGACAAAATTCGCAATAAAATGTTCGGGTTCATATCAGTTTAACCCCGTGAAATTATCCATTTGTTTGGCGAACGCGATAATAAAGGCGGGTGGCAAGATTTTTTGCGGCACAATGGTTAAAGAAGCCCCAGACGGCGAGGTTTTAAAAGTCGGGGAATATTCGGTTTCGGCAAAACACTTTGTTGTAGCAACGCACTTTCCGTATATAAATTTGCCAGGGTTTTATTGGCTTAAGATGTATCAAGAGCAAAACTATTGTATCGCAATCAAGGGTTCAAACCCAGATTTTTGCAAAGGTCAGAGTTTTGAATCTATTGACCAAAAAGGTTTTGAATACCGCAGGGTCGGCGAGAATATTTTGATTGACGGTGCGTCTTTTCGCACGGGTGAAAAACCAAAAAAGTCAAAGTACCAAATCGTAGAAAGGCACATTCGTCGATATTTCAAAGACAGTAACGTGACTGTGCGCTATTGCGCCCAAGATTGCATGACCCTTGATTTGTTGCCTTACGCGGGTCGGTATTCGCACTTTGCCGACAACGTTTTTGTTGTTTCAGGCTTTAACAAGTGGGGGATGACCAGTTCATACATCGCCGCAGGGGTTATAGTAGATATGATAAAGGGTGAACTCTCGGTTGATGCGCCGTTTTCGGCAAACATTTACTCGCCACAAAGAAATGTCCTCCTCGCAAACATTATTGAAACTATTGAAAATGTGGGGGTTATTGCCGCGTCGTTTGCGGGGAACTTGGTTAATGGAAACCCGAAATGTCCGCACATGGGGTGTAATCTTAAATGGAATCGTGATGAACAAACATGGGATTGCCCGTGTCATGGCTCGCGGTTTTCAAAGTGCGGAAAAATCATAAATAACCCTTCGACCGAACCGTTGGAAATAATTTCGACTTAATTCGACATATTTCTACATTGTGAAATTTTGACAATCTGTTTCGGTATTGTTAAATTGACAAAATGACCAAAGAATTCGCTTTTGACAAATACATTTCTGACACTTTCAGAAGTATTGGAATAATGCCTAACGTTAAAGGCTATCAATATCTCAGTTATGCTGTAAAACTTGTTGTTGACGCGGGGAAGATGCTTAAAATCACCAGGGAAGTTTACCCCGAGGTTGCAAAACATTTTTGTGTTACCTCCGTTCAAG
>WQSK01000054.1 GCA_009787915.1 Bacillota bacterium | reverse complement strand
ATTTTTCTTCGCGTTTTTTTGTGTCACGTAAAACAAAAACCAAAAGCCCCACAAACAACGCAACCATAATCCCGCTCTCGGACGCAAGGCGCACAAAGTCCTCTATCATATAAGGTGCCTCCTTTGGTCAAGTTCGGCGCGCAAACGGTTTCGGTTCGCATGACCCATGTTTATTGAAAACACAGCGTTATTAGTGATGAACTCATAAGCCTGCGCTGGGTGAAACTGGTTAAGCCACGAAAAGTACGCGTCATAGAGTTCCTGTTCAATTGTTTCTTGAACACTAAAAGGTATTGTTTGCCTCATACGATTAAGAGAAACAAAATCCCGAATCGCCCGCGAAGAAGAAATTGCGTGCTCGCGCTGAGCCGACAACACCATACGTCGGTTGTCGTTCAAGATTCGCATAGTGGCTCTGTCCAATTGTTTTTCCAAACGCGCAAGTGATTCCTCACGCCTAGCATTCGCACGGTCAAGTTGGTCCAACACCATGGTCGAGAGTTGCATGCCACGACTCGTAGCATTTGTGTTTATCTGTGCAACACGTTCGGTATATTGGTTTTCTATCCGTGCACGTTGCTCGTCCAATTCTGCGGTTGCCAATTCCCGTGCTTGCTCAGGTGTGATTTGCGGAACCTTAAGTGGCAAAACCGAGTTCGTCGCCTGAGTGCGGAACTTGCGAACTGTTGTAAAGTAGATTTCATTTACCTGCCTTGTTTGTTCTACGTTCAAGAATCTTTGTAACGTCATCGTTTTTTTTCCTCCTCATAAGATATTCGGCTTGCCTCGGGTGAATAAGACGGCGCATAGACTTTAAACGTGTTTCAAGCCTAAACCTAGATGGCTCCAATGTTGCTTGAAAAGTTTCAATACAATAATCACGGATGATAAGCAGCCGCTTGCCATATTGTTGAATAGCAATAATTTTTCCGCACCCATCGTTTGAGGAACGAAAAGAATATTCTTTTCCATTCGGGCAAGTCACGTTAATTGTTTCGTTATCGCCTGCTACGCTGAACAAATAATTGTTTACATTAATCATCATCGCGAAGCCACCACACGTAAACGGCCAGACTTTGTCAGGTCAAATAATGCGGATTCGTACTTTTTTGTAAAAATCCTAAAATCCGATTGCAAGCCTGCCACCGCCGAATACTCCGCCAACATCCCGTACAAAAGCACAGACTCTGTGATACCTGGCGCGACTTCCGAGATATTACTCATGCGTGAAACAAAGGCTGGGATATATGAATACTCGACCGTGATTGGACCGTTTGGAACAACCAAAAAGTCAAAGTACAAATCATAATCTATTGCCCTTCCACCAATCATCACGGAGCGGATACGAAAAACGTTTTTATCGAAACTCGTGAATTCGATTTTTCGGTTTGTTACATCGAAAGTTTGCTTTGCACGAAAATCAATATATCGGGTTGCGATATCAGACAAAACAAGATTCACACACCGCTGTAAAATCACCATGTTGTGTGACGAAGCACGAACCTCGACACCCAACAATCTGCACGCCGTTTGTAAAAGTTTCCTAAGCCTCATTTTAAAATTCCTCCTTGATTTGTTTTGAAAAGCCAACCGTGCGACCTGCCCGAGATGCAAACGTCAACATGTCCGCAAGTCGTTTTTCCCGCACCTTGTTTTGTTTTTTTGTTTCCTCGAAAACTTGTTTATTGTGCTGTTCAACTTCTTGCTCTATGTCATGTTCATTTTCTTTGCGTGTCTTAAGTGCATAATCAATCACCCTTGAATCAAGTACATTATTAGGAACAACAAAATCCAATCCGTCCGTGTGCACCTCGAATCGTTCTTGAAGTTGGTTCCGAAAAACGGTGTACTTTGGGTTAATGCGTTTAAGACGCTCTGAAATCCCGAACAGGTCACGGTCAACTTTTTTATACATTATACCGCTTCCTTAAACCGCACGTCTTGCCGAGAAGTTCGTCGCTTTACCTTGAAGGAATGGTTTTTCACAAATAAGGTCGGCATACTTAACAAGTGTTGCATTAAACCCTGCGTGCCCATCGATTTGTTTAAGGATACCTCCGTCCTCACCCGAAATCCATGTCCAGTCGCAAAGTTCGTGCATCGCCCAACTGTCAGAGTTAATCGCGTAAAGCGTACCCGCACGGCAACGCACATCACTGTGCACAGGAATACCGTTAAAAGAAAATCCACGGAAACCACCTGCGAGTTCCGCCGTGTCAATGTTGCTTCGCTTGTCACGGAGGTTTTCAAAAACCGCTTTTCTAACAATAGGATGTGTAAGCAAAATATCGGCTGGCATACCTTGGCAATGTTCTTCATATCGCTCAAAGAATCGAATCAGAGCACTTTCATCAAGAATCCCTAATGGGTCGGCGGCGGCACTTGGACTTGTCATAATGTGCGGAAGTATCGCGGTAAACTGTGCAGCAGGAATATTGTAAATCCTGTCTTGCCTGAAAATTGAATCTACACCGTTAAGTTCTGTATCGGCCTCAAGTTCATTTTCTCGAAAGATATAGATACGGTCTTGGTTTGTAAGATTCACAGCACCTGTATAAGTAAACACAAGCCCCATTAAATTGACCGCAGTAATTGTTGCAGCACCAAGGTCCACATTGTTTGCGGTAAACAGTCGCACAACCTCACCAACAGCCATTGCACGGTTAAAGCGCATAGGCACCGTAATTTGTGTTGCGGTAACACTATCTGCCCAAGCCAACAATCTGCGACCATTACCATAGAGCATTGTGTTAAGACTGTTTTGTGCTGTTCCAATAAGGTTTCCCATTTCTTGTGCAATCAAAGAAGCAAAAGCCCCAGAATCGTTTGATGCCGAACGCAAAGCCTTGTCAGAAATTTGGAAGGTACCAAAGATGTTTTTCACAGGTGTGTTAATTTCGGCTGTGCGAGCATTTCGGTTTATAGGCAGCACACCGCCCTCTGTACCTGCAGCAACACTGCCCTCGTTATTAAAGCGAATATTCGCGCGTGCTTCACGGCCTGTTACGGCCCTTTTGTTTTTCCCGACCATAGTTAGGAACGGGTTTGTTTTTTGGTTAATGTCATTAACGACACTTTCCAAAAAGACGGTTTTCAATGCATTATCTGCGTTTTGAATTGTTACCATAATTTTAAATCTCCTTTTCTAATTTGGTAAAATTTTAGTACGAAAGTACTCCTCCGCGATTTTTGTAACTTCGCGGAGTGATTTCGCCTCAGGTTTTTTCCCAAGCGCAAAATCATCCACCCCCATAATCACAGTCGGGGCGGCTGGCTGAGTTTGAAAAGATGTCAAATATTCTTTGATTATATCTTCTCGGCTAGGCGACGGTGGTTGTGGCGTATCGCCGTCACCTGCCTTGGACTCTGCTCTCACCTCTGAATTTTTTGAATCCTTCAAAAGCGAAAGTTCTTGGCTTTTTCTTGTAAACTCTTTGACCAAGTTATCGTACGCCTTGGCAAGTTCGTCCACATTTTTAAATCGGCCAAGAATATTTTCTTTGGAATCCGCATCCGTGTTGTCGCTGGCACAGTCTTGACTCTCGTCAACAACTGGGGCTTGCGGCACTTCTGCGGGTTGCTCCAAAAGTTCGTCTAAAATATCTTCACTCATTTGTTACCTCAATTTCTACTTGGTCGCTTGAAATGTCGTCACTTGAAAAAGTAAAAATTTCTACATTTTTTCCGTTTGACAATTTTTCTAATCTCTCGTTTTTTGCGTGCTTCTTAAAAAGGTTCAAAACTTTGGTCGCAACTTTCACGTGCGCGTTTTGCAAAGACCTAATACTGCGACGAATTCGCAAACGGTCTTGTTCAACCAAAATGTTTAGGGCAACACCGCTTATATTCATACGTGCGCCTCGAACCAAATCGCTGCCACCCGTAATAGAACAAAATTCCGAGAGCAACCTTTCTTCCTCGGCCTCCAAAGATGTCGGCACGGTTGTGCTGTCAAGAAAACTTGGTGCCCGCGTTCCTGCCCTAAACGTCAAAATTGTCCCAGGAGCCAACCCATCATTTTCCAAAGCCTCGACATCGACGGAACCATCTTCAATTGCAAGCACACCACAAGCAAGACGTTTCAAAAATTCCGCCTTTCTGTTTTTGACAGAGTTGTACGCCCTCTGAACAGGTATCACACGTTCAATAACAGAAGTTCCATAAAAGTTCCCAGGCACAGATTCTGCGGTTTGTCTAACAAACGGTAGCACGTCATAAACCCCGTGGTACAAAAGTTTCTCCCCCGCAACAATCAAGAGTTCCCCGTTTTTGTATCTTTCAATAACAAGTTCGGCGTTCTTCATAACACCTTGGTTCGCGCTCTCAACATCTCGACCTGCTACGGTTACACCCCAAGTCCTTTGAATCAAATCAACTGGCATTGCTTTAGCATGAATTATACTTGTATTGTTGTTCATCTCGCGCCTTGCAAGGTTGTCAATATAAACCTCGAACGGGCTGGCAACAATAATTTGTACATCACCTTCTTTTATGTCTTTGCCGTCAATGTTTCCAATTACCTTGCCGCCGTCTGCGGTCCAAACAACTTTGTAAAAAGCCGTACCCGTAATCTCTGCCCACATATTTGCTTGGTCAGCCAAAGATTGCATATCCAAACGTTTAAATGTTGCGCGCAAAATCTTTTCGCATTTTTCTGCTTTTTCACGGTCCTTTTCATCCGATGATGTAGGCACAACAACAACGCGCGTTTCGGATTCTGCTAGGCGTACCAACCTGCTCTCAATCAATGGGCTGATGTGGTTAAAGACTTGATTTTCCTGCCACCAAAAACGTCGCCCCAAATTTGCCACACTTTCCGTGTTTGTAATGTGGTTGTTTTGCCTCCCGTTCAAAAAGTCAATATTCAATTGCCATTGCAATTCCAAAAACCTACGTGCATCTTTTCTGTACAAAAAATCATCCGTGACTTCTTTTACAATTGAACTGTTATCAGTACCTTGCTTCATTAATAATCCTCCTCTTAAATTTTTCAAAATTTGTTTGCCGTTTTGGTTTGGTTGTTTCCGAAACTGAAACCTCGTGCGAATCCCCTGGCGACACCGCCATTACGAAGTAACGCAAAGCATCAATACAATGGTCGTTTCGCTTTACAGGTTTGTTCGAATCCCCCCAGCAATAACCGCGAATCTCACGCATGATTTCAACACAGTTTTCATAAATGAAAAGTTTGCGACTCCCGCTGTCTGACTTGAACAGAGCCTTCATGCGGTGGATTCCTTCAAGCACACTTTTGTTGACATTTGTGTTTACGTCAATACCATGCAGCCTGAATTGGTTCGCAACAGATGCAAGGGAACCAAAAGAATCTGCCGCGGCCGCCGAGTCAATAAACACATTTCGGACAGGTATCCCGAGGTTTTTACTTTTGGTATTAATCACCTTTACAATCTGCTCCACCGTTGTTTTGCTTTGCTTGTATTCGTCAATCACAAAAATGTTTTCATCTCCGTCAATCCCAATCCAAAGCACGGCCGTCGGATTTGTATACCCTGGGTCAATTGCAATCCCTGTGTAAACAAATCCGCTTGCAAAACGGTAACATGGGGTTTCCAAATCCGAACCGCCTTCCGCCACCGAATTTGAAAGACGAACAATATTTGAATCCTCAAATTCCGAAAAAACCAAACCACTGCCTTCCGAAAAGCGTCCAAATTTACGGCTCTCCAAAATATCGGTTGAAAAGTTTTTTTCCATTCGCCCGATTTCTTCTTTGGAAATAAAAGGATTATCCTCCCAACTCCATTGATGTACCGAGATTTCGCTTTTGTCTGATTGTAAAAAGATTCTTTCGTACAACCATGTTCTTCCGCGTAAAGGCGTCATAGTTCCCCATATGCCTGCACCCTCGACACCCATAGTTCGCATAATGCACTCGTCGTAGATTTCTTCGTCAGGTTCTTCGTCAAACCAAACAAAGTCCAACTTTGTCCCCTGAAACTTTTCGCGACCTTGCTCTGCGTTGCGAAAGCCCAAACGACTTTCATGACCGTTATCTTTTTTGATAACCAAAAAGTCAATAATCCCGCGCACAGGATTATCCGCCCGCCCCGAATGCATAACGCAGTCGTATTTTGCTTCTGCCTCATCTAATAAAGCCAAGACTTTTCTTTGGGCAACGTCACGCTGAACCCGTGTAGAAACCGAAATAACCCAGCCCTCGCAATTTTTCTCTAAAAGCCAGCGCACAGCCTCCACAGCCCCAGCGTGTGTTTTGCCCGTTCGGTTTCCGCCAAAAATCCACCTGTTCCGTGCCTTGTCGTCAAAAAATAATTGTTGTTTTTGGTGTACCTTTTTTTCTATGTCTTTTGCGGCGATAATGTTTTGTGTTTTCACAAGTCTCCTCCTTGTTTCTTTAATCGTATTCTTTGCTCTCTTTCCGATAAAGCGCGAATGGATAAAGTTCAGATTCTTTGTCCGCCTAAAAGACAACGAAGATGATGAAACCCCAAAACGTGCTATGAAAAAGAAACGTCGTGATGGTGAAGAAATAATCTTCGACGACGAAGAATTGTGAAA
>WQSK01000053.1 GCA_009787915.1 Bacillota bacterium | reverse complement strand
GTGCAAGAGTCCAAGCCTCTAAAAACAATGATGCCCAATCCAAGTTCGTTGCTTCTTTGTCGGATGCGGACCTTAACATCTTTTTGTCGGCAAAGCGCAAATACCGTCCGCGCAAAATTGCATGGTACACCGCAAGTATCGGCGTTTTGGTTGGATTCTTTGGAGGCATTATAGGAATCATCGCGACCCAAGGCCTCATCGGTTTTTACTGGGTGTGGTTTTTTGGTCTAATCATCCTGTCGATTGCATCGTACGTTGTGTTTTATACACTCATGATGCGCGCCGAAAAAATCCCCGACGACAAACTTAAAACCGCGCGGGGCACTGTCTACGCACTGCATCCCGAAAAAGTCGTATTTGTCCCCGACGCCGAACGGCTCCTCGTCATAATGGTGGGGAAAGACGTCGATGTGTCGCGCCTCCCAAAAGTCGGGGCTTCCGTCAACGTGCAATACAACGGCGACAAGCCCCGCAAGTGCCTCATCGCAAGAACACCCCGCGCACCGCGCAAGTCCACCGCAAAAAAATCGGAAGAAATTTCCGACGAAACTATTGCGTTGGATGCCGACCCTGAGGTATAATTCTGCATACCACTAAGGAGGGTAATCATGAACAATCTTAAAGGAACACAAACGGAAAAGAACTTGCGCGCGGCATTTGCTGGCGAATCCCAGGCGCGCAACAACTACACATACTTTGCGTCGAAAGCCAAAAAAGAGGGCTATGAACAAATCGCCGCAATCTTTTTGACCACGGCCGAAAACGAAAAAGAGCACGCCAAACTTTGGTTCAAGGCACTGCAAGCAAACGGGGAAGTTCCAAGCACGATTGAGAACCTTCTTGCCGCGGCCGAGGGCGAAAAGTACGAACACGACGTAATGTATGCCGAGTTCGCCAAAACCGCAAAAGCCGAGGGCTTTGATGACCTCGCATATTTGTTCGCCGAAGTCGGCAAAATCGAAAAAGAACACGAAATGCGCTATCGCAAATTGTTGGATAACGTCAAAAACGGCTCAACATTCACATCGAAAAGTAAACAAATCTGGGAATGCCGAAACTGTGGCCACCAAGAATCCGACAAAAAAGCCCCGAACGTTTGCCCAGTTTGTGCTCACCCACAATCGTTTTTTGAAATCAAAGCGAGCAACTTTTAATAGTAAACTTTACAATAGCAACAGCATGTGCTAGAATTTTTGCATGAGTTTAAAACTCCACGTTTTGGGTACTGGTAACGCAGGGGCTTTGAAGATTTACAATACTTGCTTTTGTATTGAAAACAAAGGCAAGTTTTTTCTTGTTGACGCGGGCGGAGGCAACCAAATCAACGCCCAACTTAAAAACGCGGGAATCGCCATTGAAAACATCCGTGACATATTTTTGTCGCACAACCACATCGACCATATTATGGGAATGGTTTGGGTCATGCGCCAAATCTTTATCTTGCGCCGCGAAGGCAAATACAAAGGTGACTGTAACATTTATGCGATGAAAGAAGGCATCCGCGCCCTAACGATGTTCAGAGAGGTGGTTTTTGGCAA
Organism: Bacillota bacterium; assembly: GCA_009787915.1. GTDB lineage: Bacteria > Bacillota > Clostridia > Christensenellales > UBA1242 > WQSK01. Next base: position 5,242 of record WQSK01000053.1, on the reverse strand, counting down.
GACCGATTACGACACGACAAAGGGTATAAACTTTGTTGAGGTCAAAAACGGGTCTGAAATCGACATCTGCGGCATGTCGTTAAAGTTCTTTGACGTCAAATCCGAAAAAGACAAACAATTTGGGTTCAGCATGAATGACAACTTTTTGGTGTTCGTAGGCGACGACCCTTTGCGAAAACCCTTGTTTCCAAGGTTCAAAGACTGTACATGGTTGTTGCACGAAGCCTTTTGTCTTGAGAGCGAAAAGCAATTATATAACCCTCATCCGAAAGGGCATTGCACTGTTCTCGAAGCCGCCCAAACCGCCAAAGAGATTAATGCCAAAAACCTCGTCCTCTGGCACACCAAAGATAACCGCGACACCGCCAAATATACGAATGAAGCAAAACAGGCTTTCACGGGAAATATCTTTGTGCCAAATGATTTGGATGTGATTGAACTGGGCAGAATCCGCGCAATCGTTTTGGACATCGACGGCGTAATCGTCGGCGAGAAAAACGGCTTTAATTCACCCGACCCGCACCCCGAAGTCATCGCAAAAATGCGCGAGGTCACCCAAAGGGGCATCAAAATAATTTTGTGTACCGCAAAACCTCACTTTGCGATTCAGGGAATTATTAATGATGTAGGCTTAAGTAACCCTCACATCACGGACGGGGGCGGAGTCCTAATCGACCCAACCAAAAACGACATCATCAAAAAGCACATCATCGACCCGAAACAGGCGAAATTCGTAATCTCGGCGTGTTTGAAAAAAGGTGTTTATACCGAAGTCTATACAACCGAGAATTATATAATCCAAAAAAGCCAAATTAACGATATCACGCCACAACATACCCATATTTTACAAGCCGAACCCAAGATTGTTTCGGACCTTGTTTCTTTGGATGACGAAATCACAAAAATTATGCCTGTTGTAAACGGCGAAAAAGAAAAAACCGAGTTCACCCAGTTTTTTAATTCTCTGGGTTCCGACTTGATTTTGACATGGGGAGTTCACCCAATTGCGTTGCCCCTACAATTTGGGATTATAACGGCAAAAGGCATATCCAAAAAAGAGGGCGCAATTGCAATCCTGAAAAAGTTGGGAATCGACCCGAGTGAGGCCCTCGGTGTCGGCGACAGCACAGGGGACTGGTCTTATATCGAGATGTGCAACTATGGGGCAACCTTGGAAAATGGTACGGAGGACTTAAAACGTTTGGTTTCTTCAAAGGGAAAGACTTCTTTCATCGCTCCTCACGTCGACCAAAACGGTGCGAACAAAATACTTGACTGGGCAATGGGGGTGACAGGATGAAGATTTATCTCATAAGGCATGGCGAGTCGGAGGACGATTTAAATAATTGCAACGGTGGTGTCGCAGATTGGGACATATCCAAGGGCGGGGTCAAACAAGCCACGGTTGCACGTCCTATTTTTGAAACTTTTGGAATCGAAAAGTTTTACACAAGCCCTTTGCGTCGCGCCTATAAAACCGCAGAAATCCTAAATGTAAACACAAGAGTCCCGTTGGAAAAAGTTTTTGACTTGCACGAAACAAACCGCTATGGGTACCTATCGGGTGTTGAGAAAAGTTTGGCGGAGGAACTTTTTGCATATCTTTTCAAAGACCCAAAAGAAAAAGAGGCAAGTTATTACGACAGGGTCTGTATGCCAGGCGGAGAAACGCCCGACGATTTGGACAAACGCGTTACAAGTGTGTTCAAAACAATTGTTTCCAAGAGCAAAAATCTTAACACGATTGCAATTGTCGCACACGGCGGTGTTATCAAGAGTTTCTTTTGGAGTGTACTAAAATATGAACGAAAAATTCGTAAAATCGGAGATGTTGCTTTTGCGGAGATAGAGTTTTTGGACGGCAAATATAAGTTGCTTAAAACCGAGGGGTATGATATAATTTGACCATGACAATAAAAAAGTTCCCACAAAGTTGCATTCTTGTAACCTCGGGCAAGACCAAGATTTTGATTGACCCAGGCATGATTGATTACGACGAAAAGTTTTTACCCGAATGGAAAAAGGCGGATGCAATTTTGGTTTCTCACCGACATGGCGACCACTTTAACCCTGAGGCCTTGGCCAAAATTGGTAAACCGATTTATTCAAGTGCCGAAGTGGTTTTGCACAATCCAACTTCAAAAATAAACATTGTCAAAGCGGGCGGTAAATTCAAGGTCGGCGACATAACAATTGAAGTCACAAAAGCCGTCCACGGTTTTATCCCACTTATGAAAACAGGTGCCGAGATTTTGGAAAACATCGGTTTCATCATGGACGACGGAAAAAACCGCGTATATTTCACGGGCGATTCTATGTGTTTCAACAACGATTACAAAGCCGATATTCTTGTTGCGCCTATTACTTCACATGGGGTAACATTTACCGCGTTTCCGTTGGCACTTTATACAAAAGACGTCGGTGCGAAACTCTTGGTTGTGGTGCACCAAGAAAAACTACTTTGCCCCGTAGATATTGGTTCCGAGCAAAAAATTCTTAAAGATAACGGAATCAATTTTGTCGTACCAAAAGTCGGCGAAGAAATAAGTCTTGCAAAAGTTTAAAAAACATAGTAATATAAATACATGACAGAGCAAACAAAAAAACGATGCATTAAAACCAGTTTAATCACGGGCGGGGTAATCGTCGGGATTATCCTTGTGTTTTTATTCTGGGGTATCGGAGTGAACAACCGTGCCATTTCTTTGGAAGAACGCGTCCGCGAAGCCGACGTAAATATTACAAGCCGTATGAACACCCGTGATTTGCAACTTCACCAACTTGTGCAAACCCTTGAAAATTACACAGGCGTTCACCAAGCACAGTTCGAGGCCGCGATTGAAATGCTGACTGCCGCTATGGCAGCAGGGGGTTATGACTTGGGTCCATCACTTAATGTCATCGCGGCACTCCCAAACATTGTTGATGTCGCGGCATGGGACACTTTGTCTATAACAATCGTAGCATCTGCTAACCAAGTTCATTCCGCACACCAAGATTTTAACCAAGCCATTATGCGCTATAATACACACTTTCGCAGGTTTCCAAACTCAATGCTTTTAAGTATCGCTGGTCAAACAAGATATGACTTTCAACAACGTCCTGCGCCGCAACTTGTTGTTTTGAACCATGGCAATCTTTTCGGGAATTAACATATGGCACGTCGAAGAATTCGGATAACAAAACTTGAAATAAAAATCTGTGTGATTATTGTTTTGGTGACCCTTGCAGCAGCCGTAGGTTTTACTTTCATGGTTATGGACCGACATGACGCAAGGCTCTCACGCTATACCCGTGCGGCTCTTGTTGATAACGACGATGCAATGGTTCGTTTCTTACATGACACATTGGCGGGGGAAGCCTTTGTTACTGGCACAATAACGGCTCAGGGTTCTGCGTACAACGCTTATGACGCGCTTGGTCTGCATGGTGCTTTTGTTCATATACGACTGGTTCGTGAAGTCCTCGTTCAACGCGGTGAGGACAGCGAATGGCAATTTGAAAGCCAAGTCTTGCGCCGTCCTGAAGGCAATGTTTATTTCGGGCAAATAAGTTTCCCAAGCACCGCACTTTGGACAGGAGAGCATTTGGACCTCCGCGACGACGAAGTTATTAACCGCTCGGTTTTGACAGAGCACGCACGCACGGTGCACAACCTAACGGGTTCTGTAAATCTCACAAACCAAGGTCGCAACCTCGAATTCCGCCCATCTTTTTCCGAAAGCGTCGCAGGACGCCGTCCAATTAGGTACTCGGTTTTTGCTATCCCCGTGGGGGCTACGTTTTCAACGTTTGTGAACTTTGACGGCGAACCTTGGGCTGACAACAGTGTCATCCTCCACAACATGACGGCGCAGGAACTCCATGACCACATGGTGCGTGAATCACTTGTGGGTCCAATGGTCGGTGTTTGGGTAGGGTGGTTTATCCTCACATTGTTCTTGTGTATCGTGTTTATCGTAATTGACAAAAAGTGGCTCCACCCTGAAACCAAACCTGAACCCCAAAAAAAACAATCACGCACAGCCGCTGCAAAACCAAAGTCAACCGCCAGTGTCAAGGCACCAACAAAGCGCGCTACACCAAAAAAAGCAACTGCCGAAACCCCAGATTCCGAGCCTGTAAAAAAACCAGTTGCTAAAATGCAACAAGAATAACTATACTATAAGCATGAACTATAAGGTCGCCGCAAAATTCAACGAAGTCCTCAAAATCAAAGAGGACTATTCTATCGTGTTCAACGGCGTGGAACTCGACGACCCAATGTGCAAGGGCTATGTTTATGCAAGTCTTTATTTTTACGACGAAGTCCAAAAAGAGGTCGAGAAACTAAAACTCATGGTTCAAAAACTGTATGACGAGGTTTCAACCGATTTGGCGATTACCGACCCTGCAAAGTTGCTCATGGAAATGTCCACGCGCGCAAACCGCGCAATCGGCGACGACGGGTTGGATGCGATTATCAAAGAGTTTCTAGGCGAAAAAACACGCCACGTAGCCCTTGTTGTTGACGAGCGTGAAAAAGCCAAATACATCCAAATCTGCGAGGCGATTTTGATTGAATTGGTGACCGCTTTTCATGCCGCAACTTTTCACGCGGCAATGGATTTAGAGGGCGGAGTAAAAAAATTCAAACTCACAAACGAATACATCGCGGCAATGACCCCTCGGCAAAAGGTTTTTATCTCGCCCGCAATCCGAATTGTTGCGTTGGAAAACCAAATGAAAATCAACCGCCTCGAGGTCAGCAAAGACTTCACCGTAAAATACGTCCCAATCAGCACGGGAGAGCACTTTAAAAAACAAGAGGACACAATCAAAGACCAAATCAAAGAATTCATGAAAAAAGCCGTCGGGGAAGAATAAGGTTTTTGGTTTTAAAACCCCCCCGTCTGCCTATCGGCATCCACCCCCTTTGAAAAACCCCCGCCCTAACGGGCACCCCCTTTACAAAAGGGGGAATGGGTTCGGGTGAAAATTCCCCCTTTCTTAAAGGGGGTGGCGCGAAGCGACGGGGGTTTTTAGAAACTCGTTCTTGACACCCACCCCACAAATATGTGATACTAAACACGTGCCTCTTGACACTTGACCCGAAAGGGGAAAGGGGAAAGGGGTTTTTTCTTGCCAATTTTTAGGCAAGAAAAAACTCCAAAAAATTTTTTGGAGGTATACATGAACGGAAAAACAAAAGCAATCATCGCATCTGTGGCCACAGCGGTGATAGTAGGATGCACGATGCTAG
>WQSK01000052.1 GCA_009787915.1 Bacillota bacterium | reverse complement strand
AACAAATATTCAGAATTATCGTCTTTGTCATAATGTTGGCACTCGCGTTCAAGTTCACCGATATGGCGGGGTTGGCGGCACTTAGTTACACCGTCGCATTTGTCGTCGCCGCCATTATGTGCGCAGGGATATATTTGAAAACCAGAAAACTTGGAACCCCCGAGGGCGGAACAACAATGGGTCAGTACAAACCCCTTTTAAAAAGTGCCGCCCCAATTACGGGTATGAGGCTCTTGGCAAGTTTGTCGCTCCCCCTCATTGCAATCATTATCCCTATGCGCCTTATCCAATATGGTTGGTCAACTACCGCGGCGGTGTCGGCTTTTGGAATCTTGGTTGGTATGACAATCCCGATACTTACAATACCGCAAACGATTATCAGTGCCCTGTCAACCGCACTGGTTCCAGATTTAAGTTCCGCCCATGACAGGCAAGACACAAAAAAAATCAAAGACCGAATTGAAAACGCAATGAAGTTCACATTGTTTATAAACTTTTTGATTCTCCCCGCGTTTATCGCAATGGGCCCAGGTATAGGTACATTTCTATACGCCAATGTCGAGAGCGGTATTTTTCTATCCCATTTCGCATGGGCGATGATTCCAATGTCTTTGGCTCAAATAACAAACGCAATATTAAACAGCCTCGGTGCCGAAACACGTGCGATGAAAAACTATGCCATAGGGGCCGTTCTTATGTTCCTCATCATTTGGTTCATGCCAGGGATTTTGGGTATAGGCGCACTCGTTGTAGGTATGGCTGTTTGCATGACCGTTGCAACAATTTTGAATCTTGCGCTTATCGCAAAACTTGGGGTATCAGGACTTGTTTATAAGGTGTTCAGCGAGATTTTTATATTTACACTCATAGCCCTGCCGTCTGCCCTGCTTGGGTACTTTGTGTTCAGTTTAAGCGAACCCGTGTTTGGATTATTCTTTGGCTTGGCGTTCGGGGGCGCGTTTGCAAGCGGTTCATTTGTAACCCTCTGCCACGTTTTCAATATTGTTAAGTTTGAATTGAATACTTTTAAACAAAAATCAACAAACTGAAAGTAATGATAAATATCATCTTGCGCGTAATTATTGTTTATGTTGTCATCATCGGCATCATGCGCCTTATGGGCAAACGTCAACTTGGCGAACTTGAACCCTTTGAATTGGTCATAGCCCTAATCATCGCAGATTTGGCGGTAATCCCGATGTCGGAACAGACTATCCCCCTCTGGTACGGGATAGTACCACTGGTTGTAATTGCGATTTTGCACTTTTGCACAAGTTTCCTTTCAAAAACAAGCCCAGTAATGCGCGATATTATAAGCGGTAAACCAGCAATTGTTATGAACCCCGACGGTATGGACTTTAAACAATTGGGAAAACTTAATATAAGTGCAGAAGAATTATGCGAGATGCTTAGAAACATGGACTATTTCGATATCAGCGATGTGAACTACGCGATTATAGAGCGCAACGGAAAAGTATCGGTTATTCCAAAATCAGACGCCACCCCACTTACACGCGAGGACATGAAAGTTGAACAGCCAGACCCAGACATCTTTTTCACAATCGTCGAAAACGGTCGTGTCATCAAAAAAAACATCAAACAAATGGGACTTTCACATCTTGCGGTGATACCCCTCGTAACACACAACATAGAGGGTAGTCTAAGCAACATACTATTGTGTAATTTGTCGAATAGTGGCGACGTTTTTATTCAAACAAAAGACGGTGGAACAAGGTCGTTCACGGTTGACCTAGAGGGAATTAACAAGACGGTTGAAAACGTAATTGAAGATGACAACGGCGACCCGCAGGAACCAGAAGAAGTGGCCAAGGCCGCCAAGAAAGGTGCCAAATGATAGTACGCAGTTTAATTGTTTTGGGATTGGTTCTTTTGCTGGCGGGATTGGTCGTTGGGGAACAACTTTATGTAAATCACGTCTTTGGCAAAATGAAAGATGAAACCGCAATCATAATGGAATACGTGCACGAAACACCAGAGGACAAAGACGGCAAGGTTGTGTTCTCGGAAGAACTTAAAACCCGTATCAATGCGCTGAGAGAGTATTGGTTGGGGCACGAGCATAGATTGTGTATCTTTATCAAACACATCGACGTTTCATACATCAGCGATGCAATTACATATGCGAAAAACTTCATCGATTTTGACAACAAAGAAGAAGCCTCAAACGGTCTGTCGCGGTTGGAATATCTTTTGAATACATACCACAGCGTTTATGGATTAAATGGGTTGAATATTCTGTAACAAGCGTGTAAACTGACACCATGTCATTCACATCATTTTCATCGCCAAACGGAACAAGAAACAACTTCATGCAAAGTGACCGCAGCGAAGTTGAACTGTATCGCCTTAAAGGGCGCAACTTTTCCCAACAACTTATGGCAAAACGCCAATCGCATCGCGGACAAAATTTGACGGCGTCCGAGTTGGAACTTGTTGACTCTGCCCTTGCCGCCGAACAAGGAAACAGGCGCAAACGCTTTTGGTTTTGGTTTTCATATTGGACAGTTGCGGTGGCTACGTTTTTTGGTGGTATCGCAATGCTGGCAACCGCGGGCGACTTTAACGAAGGCGTCGAAGTCTGGCGGTTCAGCGGTATTATCGCGTTCGTGGCTTTTGCCCTTGTTTTTGCGGGCTATATGACGTATCAGATGCTTTCAAACCGACACATCCACACCGCTGATGCCGTAGACGCAATGTACAAAGGCCGTGAAAGCACAATGCTCTCGGGCCAAGCAATAATTTACGACATTGCGATTACATCTTTTTTAACACACCGCACGTCATCCGCAAACCACGGTGCATCCATCACCCTCCCTCGTCCCGAGTGGCAAACCCGTTTCCGCCTCCGTGTTTTTGTTTTGGACACAAAAAGGTTGTTGAACCTTTTTATAAACGTTCCCGAGGTCGAGAACTTTACCCACACTTTTGGTCAAAAAATCAACATCCGATACAACCAACGTCGCAAGGCAACCGTCGCGATATTGGACAATTAAAGTTCGAGTTCCGACAACTGTTTTTTGGCCCTAAAATAAAATAACAACGAAAGCGAATATGTCCCAGTTAAAACCGCGATTATTATCGGTATTACCGTTAAAGGTTCAAAATACATACACAGCAAAAGCGAAATCCCCATTGTCATAGCCACAGAAACCCTTTTCAAAACATTGTACGCAAAGTGGAACTCGCGTTTATAGGGTGCAAGTTCTTCGATTTTGATACTGTTGTTTAGGATTGTACCGCGTGCATTTCCGAACACCTTGTTTGAAACCGAACCAAGCGCGGAAAAAACAAGCACGGATGCCAAAGTCAACCATAGGGTCATGCTTAACGCCGATACTAACCATAAGATGGAGGTAACCAAAATTATAATCAGTTGCCATTTTTTTAGTTTTGAATAAACTATCAAAGCCCCCAACGCGAACAAAGCGACAAGCGACGAATATAGTCCAAGTGAAAACTCGCTCTCCCCTGCATGAAAAAATATCAGTATTGGAAGCAGCAACGATACTGCCCCTTCTGTGGATGTCTTTGTGAAAAAATGTTGCAGGTAAAAACTCCGCATATGTTTGTACTTCAAAGATTTTTTTACAAACACCATGGGGCTGAACTTTTGTGGCGACTCCGCAATAGTAATTCGTGGAATCATCAAGGAGAACACAAACGCCAACGCGCATAAAACACCCAGGGTTACAAACATGGCAAAAAAGTTTACCTCCGAGATTATAACCCCGACCAAAAACGGTGCGACGATTGCGGCAAGTCCCGCTATGACCGCGCTCTTGGCCAAAAACCCACTGGTTTCTCTTGCTTTGTTTTTGTCCATTATTGCAATCTCGTGCGGAGTATAATAAAAATACGCGGTACACCTCTGCAGTGCTAAAATCAAAAACGGCAAATACAACCCTGTCGGCAATGTAACCACAAGCACCATAATCAGCAGGTACATAAGGAAACTTAAACGATATATCAGCATGATAGTTTTTTGGTTCAGCAAATAGTAAAAGACAAAGTGAAACAAAAACGCAACCCCCGTGGCCGCAAGGTTTACAATCAAAACAAACACGATATCGTCATTAATGTTCTGTAAAATATAGACCGAGAAAAATATACTGAAAAACGCGCTTAGCAAGGTGTGACAAGCGTTAATACAAATCATCGCGGTTTTCGTTCGTGCAAAATTTTCCATTGACTTGGACCTTGTCATAGCATATATTACCTTAGGATGAAAACGCAAAAGGAATTCATGATTTTTGCTCGGCGGACAATTGCATTGCGGCGTAACTGTGCGTAAGTTTTCTTTTGTCTATAATTTAAGATAAACAAAGAAGTCTGCCCGCAGTTATGGGCGGACTTTTTTAACCCAGTGTTTTCATCCAAAAATAAATATTTAAGGAGTTATAAAAATGAAAAAAACAAATCCAAAAAAAGTGATAATCATAGGTGCAGCAGGTCGTGACTTTCACAACTTTAACACCTACTTTAGGGGCAACGACAAATACAATGTCGTTGCATTTACCGCATACCAAATCCCAGACATAGCAGGGCGCAAATACCCAGCAAGTTTGGCAGGGTCACTGTACCCACAGGGCATCCCAATTTTTGCACAAGAAGAATTGGAAACCCTTATCAAAAAACTTGGTGCCGAAATGTGCGTGTTTTCGTACAGCGATGTGCCCTATTCGTATGTTATGGGTCTGTCATCAATTGTGAATGCGGCGGGCGCGGACTTTATGCTTATGGGGAGTTCCAACACCCAAATCAAAAGCACCAAGCCCGTCATCTCTGTAGGTGCTATCAGAACAGGCTGTGGTAAAAGTCAAACAAGCCGTGCTATCGTTGAAAAACTTATGAAAAAAGGCCTAAAGGTCGTGGCTGTGCGTCACCCTATGCCCTATGGGGACTTGGAAAAACAAAAAGTTCAACGCTTTGCTGTGGTTGCTGACCTCAAAAAGCACAATTGTACAATCGAAGAAATGGAAGAATACGAACCGCATGTTGCACGCGGTAACGTAATTTATGCGGGTGTCGATTACGAAGCAATTTTGCGCCAAGCCGAAAACGACCCAAACGGCTGCGACGTAATTTTGTGGGACGGAGGCAACAATGACTTTTCGTTTTTTAAACCCGACCTCATGGTTACGGTGGTCGACCCTCACAGACCTGGGCACGAGTTAAGTTACTACCCAGGCGAAGTAACCCTTCGTCAAGCCGATGTTGTTGTTGTAAACAAGATTGACTCGGCAGATTTTGCAAACATCCAAACGGTGCGCGCAAACATCGCCAAAGTCAACCCAACCGCAACCGTAATTGATGCGGCATCAACACTCTCGGTTGACAAACCCGATATGTTAAAAGGCAAAAGGGTTCTTGTGGTCGAGGACGGTCCTACACTAACCCATGGCGAGATGACTATAGGCGCAGGCGTTGTTGCGGCAAAAAGGTTTGGGGCAAAAGAGTTGGTCTGCCCTCGTCCATATCTTGTGGGCAAGTTGAAAGACACGTTTTCTGCATATCCAAACATCGGTACGCTCTTGCCAGCAATGGGATATGGCGAGAAACAAATTAAGGACCTTGAAGCCACAATTGAAAAGGTCGACTGTGACGTTGTTTTGATTGCTACACCGATTGATTTGCAGCGTATCGTCAAAATCAAAAAGCCTTGCGTCAAGGTCGATTATGAACTCCAAGAAATCGGCAAGCCCGACCTCGATATGGTTCTTGATGGTTTTGTAAAAAAGTTTCTTAAGTCAAAAAAATAACAGAAAAAGCCCTGCATCGTGCGGGGCTTTTTTATTATTTCTTTGTGGTTGTCGCCCGTGGTTTGGCGGGGGCTTTTGGCTTGGCGGCTGTTGTTTTGACTTTGGGTTTCGGGGTAGGTTTTGGTTTTGCCTCAACCTCGGTTTCCTCTGATTCGTTTACAAATTTTATTTCTGGGATTATTTCTTCTTTTTGTACAGCAACTTTTGGTTGGTCGACCGTGACTGGTTCGCTTTTACGGCAACATCTTTGCCACTCGGCTTCTGTAACGGCGAGGGTCTTTTGGATACCTTTGAACAGTGGCAGAATGCCAAAGACAATCAACTGACCAAAATATGCAGTAGACACAAGCGCAAACGCGTACCATCGTGCAAGGCCTTCCGCAGGGGCAAGGTCAAGATTCGGGATTGTGTGCATGGCATCCATCATGTCCAATAGCGCACCGTTTGCAAAAATGGCACGCGCACCTATCGCCAAGAATATGGTCGAGAGCAACCCTGTTGCAAGTTGGACGTAACTTGCGACCTCGCTATTTGTTTTTGGAAAATATTTGCACACATTGTACGCGATTGTTCCGATAAAAAAGAACAATGGTCCAAGGAGCAAACTAACCATGAAAAAGTCCACGCCGACCCCGCTTGGTATAGTTGCAAGCGCCGTAACGTACATGATTATACCTGCCACACAGAGCATGATGTAAAAAATTCTGAACCAATTTTTAAGCATGCTTTATGTTACAGCGGGCGGGGCATCCAAGTCAAACAAATTTGCACGTACAACAAAAATGGCGACTGGGTCTAGTCATATCGTTGTTGTGTGGTATACTTGCACCCACCCTATTTAAAGTTCCCCAGTAGCCCCCTTTGAAAAACCCCCGTCGCTTTGCGACACCCCCTTTTCAAAAGGGGGAATTACCAAACAACCCATTCCCCCTTTCCTAAAGGGGGTGCCCGTTAGGGCGGGGGTTTTTTGTATCTGGGAGGGGTGGCGCGAAGCGACGGGGGTTTTTGGGAACTTT
>WQSK01000051.1 GCA_009787915.1 Bacillota bacterium | reverse complement strand
CCCTGACCCAGCAACGCCGCGTGAATGAAGAAGGTTTTCGGATTGTAAAGTTCTTTTATATGGGAAGAAAAAAATGACGGTACCATATGAATAAGCCCCGGCTAACTCTGTGCCAGCAGCCGCGGTAATACAGAGGGGGCAAGCGTTGTCCGGAATGACTGGGCGTAAAGGGTGTGTAGGCGGTTTTGTGCGTCGTATGTGAAAGCCTTGGGCTCAACCCAAGAACTGCATACGATACGGCAAAACTTGAATGTGGGAGAGGTTCGTGGAATTTGTGGTGTAGCGGTAGAATGCGTAGATATCACAAGGAACATCAGAGGCGAAGGCGGCGAACTGGACCATAATTGACGCTGAGGCACTAAAGCGTGGGGAGCAAACAGGATTAGATACCCTGGTAGTCCACGCCCTAAACGATGAATACTAGATGTTGGTGGTATCGACTCCATCAGTATCGTAGCTAACGCGATAAGTATTCCGCCTGTGTAGTACGGCCGCAAGGTTGAAACACAAAGAAATTGACGGGGACCCGCACAAGCAGCGGAGCATGTGGTTTAATTCGACGATACGCGAAAAACCTTACCAGGACTTGACATCCTTTGCATAGCCAGGAAACTGGTGAATTAATAGCAATATTACAGAGTGACAGATGGTGCATGGTTGTCGTCAGCTCGTGTCGTGAGATGTTCGGTTAAGTCCGTCAACGAGCGCAACCCTTGTTTTCAGTTGCCAGCATTAAGTTGGGCACTCTGGAGAGACTGCCGTAGTTAATACGGAGGAAGGTGGGGATGACGTCAAATCATCATGCCTCTTACGTNCTGGGCTACACACGTGCTACAATGGTGACTACAAACAGTTCCGAAGTGGTAACACGGGGGCAATCTGAAAAAAGTCATCTCAATTCGGATTGTGGGCTGCAACTCGCCCACATGAAGTCGGAGTTGCTAGTAATCCCGAATCAGCATGTCGGGGTGAATGCGTTCCCGGGTCTTGTACACACCGCCCGCCAAGCTATGGGAGTTGGGGGCATCCAAAGCCAGTGAGCTAACCTTCGGGAGGCAGCTGTCTAAGGTGAAACCAGCGACTGGAGTTAAGGCGTAACAAGGTAGCCGTAGGAGAACCTGCGGCTGGATCACCTCCTTTTAAGTAATGATGGCATGAAATAAGGTCATCCAAACACGTTAAAGGTCGAGCGAGAGATTGTACCTCTCGCGTGTAACGGGAATTTGTCTATTGAAACGGCAAATTTTCGTGGCAAGAACATAGCGATGTGGCGCACGTTAAGGCTCTATTATATAGAGATAAGCGACACACATGTATGGCATGTCGCCGCGCAAGCGACGGCTCAGCCATATGGCACGTTAAATCGTGCCATACATTTGTGCTCTTAGGGCTTTGCCCAGTATTAAGTTTGAAAGATATTTTCAAGAAACCTCGGTTCTATTGAACTGGGGTTTTTTGTTGTGCGTACAACCGCGTGCGTAAACCTTAGTGCTTTCGACGGACGTCTTTTTCTTAGACTCGTTAGGTCTGCGGAACTCGGTCTTGCCGCACAGGCGGCTTCGTCCTCAAACAGTCCTCGACTTTTCCGAGTCCTCGCAAAAGCATCCGCCTGCGCACCTACCCCAAAGAAGTACGCACACATTTTTTGCGCTCGGAATAATAACCCTGGCACATATTGTATTTGCTTGGGGGATATGGATGGACAAACACACCCCAGACAAACCACTACCTTGAATTAAATCCGTGAATTCTGAAAAGCCCCCGACCCAAATGTGTGTGAGTTAAGTTTCCTCGTAACCCCCTTTGGGAAAGGGGAATTTTTTTGTTTTGTGGCGGGAGCGGGGAACAAAATTGGGTTTGCGTGATAGAGTTTTGCAAGGGGGAGTTTTATGTTTAGAAAAAAGACATATGGGATAATTTCAAAAGAAGATTTGATTGCAGACTTGGTGCGGGTTGCGGATAAGTTTAAGAGTCAGACAGTTACACGGAAACAATACGAGAAGAAAGGACGGTATGCTGTGCGACAGTTTTATAATCGGTTTGGGTCTTGGTCGAGTGCGCTGGGTGAGGCGGGGTTGGAGTCTTGGAACAACTGTGTGAGTGTGAAAAAAGGTAAGCCCGCGATTGGGGATAGGCTTAGGTACAAAATTTTGACGCGCGATTGTTTTAAATGTGTGCTTTGTGGGGCGAGCCCTGCGGTTGATAGTGGGGTTGTTTTGCATGTCGACCATGTTGTGCCTTTTTCGCGGGGTGGAAAAACAGAGGAAGGGAACTTGAGGGCGCTTTGTAGTCGGTGCAATTGGGGCAAGGGGGATGTGTGCCATTGACAACTGGTTTTTATTATGTTAGCATAAAGCATGGACAAAATTGATAAAATATTGCAAAAACATTTTAGGGCGGAAAACAAAAAAATCATCGAGGAGGCTAATATACCTGCTGATGAATATCCTGGATTACTTTCGGATGGGGAACTTTATGACTTTTATCTGGCTACAAAAGATGTGTTGGAGGCGGAAAGAAGAAAGTCACCTTTGTTGTCTAAACCAAAAGATTTTTCTTTGCAATTTCTGCATGCTTATGCCAAGAACGAACTCCACGCTAGGACAATAGAAAAGTTTGGGGTTGGGACGCCAAGAGATATTTTGGAAACAAAGGCGAAGTCGCGTCTTGATATGGAAAAAACCGAGATGACCCAAGACGAGATTGATGAGTTGACAACAAAGTTGGGTCTAACAAAAGGGTTGCCTAAAAAAGAGATGACGACGGAGGATAGGCTTTTGGATTTTTGGTCCGATAAACAAATTGCGTATTTTAAAAAAAGTTTAGAGTTAGTCAGGGCGAAGGGATATATTGCCGAGTTTGTGCAGTCGCCTTTTAGGAATTATGCGCATATTGCGCAAATGCAAATTGCTTATCGGAATGGTCTTGACGGAGAGGTTGGGTATATTACTCCGATGGAGGCAGAGGCGGAGGCACTGCCTGATTTGAACAAGAAGTTGGGGCGAAGCGAACGGATGAAAGAGTTGGAAAAGGCCCGTCGCGAGGGGTGGAAATCAATTTCAACTCCCTTTGACGGCATTGTTTACGACAGAGAATGCGACTCTTTAAATTTGTGGCAACAGATTGCGGTGGATGCGAGTCATGGTATTTCTACTCCAAGCCCAGAGCGTGGTAGGACAACGCCTGACCCAGAGGGCGAAAAGTTTTTGAAAGAAAAATATGGGGACCTTGCTCCTTTGTGACATTTATATTTGTTGACATTTGAATGGTTGCCAAGTATATTTGTAGAATATTCAAAAAGCGGAGGAACTTTTAAATGGCAAGGAAAAATCCAATAGAAAGGTATCGTAACATCGGTATTATGGCGCACATTGATGCGGGTAAAACCACGACGACCGAGCGTATCCTTTTTTACAGCGGAAAGGTGCACAAACTTGGTGAGGTGCACGACGGTGGGGCGACCACAGACTGGATGGTACAAGAGCAAGAGCGCGGTATCACGATTACATCTGCGTGTATTACCACCGAATGGCGCGGGCACCAAATTAACGTTATTGATACTCCTGGGCACGTTGACTTTACGGTTGAGGTTGAAAGGAGTCTTAAGGTTCTTGACGGGGCGGTTGCCGTTTTCTGTGCAAGGGCAGGGGTTCAGCCTCAGAGTGAAAAAGTTTGGGGTCAGGCAAACAAATATCGTGTTCCAAGAATGGCGTACATTAACAAAATGGATAGGGATGATGCGAACTTCTTGCGCGCCGTAGAAACGATGAAAGTGCGTTTGCAAACAAATGCTATGCCGATTCAGTTGCCTGTTGGGGCAGAGTCCAAGTTTCGCGGTATTGTGGATTTGGTTACTATGAAAGCAAAAATCTATTTGGACGACCTTGGTAAAAATTTCGAGATTCAAGATATTCCTGCGGATATGTTGGCTGAGGCAAAAAAATATCGGGCGCAATTGGTAGAAAAAGTTGCGGAAACAAGCGACGAGTTGACCGAAAAGTTTTTGGAAGGCAAAGAATTCACCGAAGCCGAAATCAAAGCAGGTATCAGAAAAGGTACAATCGAGATGTTGTTTACGCCTGTTTTGTGTGGCTCGAGTTTCAAAAACAAAGGTGTTCAGATGTTGTTGGATGCTGTTGTTGATTACATGCCTAGCCCTGTTGATGTTCCTGCTATTAAAGGTGTTGATTCAAATGGAAAAGAAGTAGAGCGCAAGAGTTCTGATGCAGAACCATTTGCGGGTCTTGCATTTAAAGTTGCGACCGACCCATTTGTTGGACGGTTGTGTTTCTTCCGTGTGTACAGTGGTTCGATTTTGGCAGGCAGCCATGTTTACAACAGTACAAAGGATAAAAAAGAACGTGCGGGCCGTATCGTTCAGATGCACGCAAACAAACGTGAGGAAATCACCGAGATTCATGCAGGTGACATTGCCGCTATTATTGGTCTTAAAGACACGATTACGGGGGACACGCTTTGTGACCCAGCAAAACCTGTTGTGCTTGAAAGTATGCAATTTGCCGAGCCTGTTATTCAACTTGCTGTTGAACCAAAAACAAAAAATGACCAAGAAAAGTTGGTTATGGCACTTATAAAACTCGCGGAGGAGGACCCGACGTTTAAAACATTTACCGACCGTGAAACAAACCAAACTATCATCGCGGGTATGGGCGAGTTGCACCTTGAGATTATCGTTGACCGTCTTAAGCGCGAATTTAAGGTTGAAGTCAATGAGGGGAAACCTCAGGTTGCTTTCCGCGAAACAATCAGAAAGCGTGTTGAGGTTGAAGGGAAGTACATTAAACAATCTGGTGGTCGTGGTCAGTATGGTCACTGTAAAGTCATTATGGAACCAAAAGAACCAGGTGAGGGTTACGAGTTTGTTGACAAAACCGTTGGTGGGTCTATTCCAAAAGAATATGTTCCTGCGGTTGACAAAGGTATCCAAGAAGCAAAACGAAGCGGGATTTTGGCGGGTTACGAGTGTGTGGACTTTAAAGTTACCGTTGTTGATGGTTCATATCACGATGTTGATAGTTCGGAAATGGCGTTTAAAATTGCTGGTTCTATGGCTTTCAAAGAAGGTATGGCGAAGGCAAGCGCTGTGCTTTTGGAACCTGTGATGGAGTTGGAGGTTATTGCTCCGAACGACTACATGGGTGATGTTATGGGAAATATTTCCAGCCGCCGCGGGCAATTGCTTGGGAACGAAGAACGCTTTGGTTCTATTGTCATTCGCGCGCACGTGCCTCTTTCCGAGATGTTCAAATATTCTACTACGCTCCGCAGTTTGACTTCGGGCCGTGGGGAGTTCACGCTTGTGTTCAGCCATTATGCTGAGGTTCCGAAAAATGTTGCGGAAAAAATCATGGGCGAGCGTGGAAAAAAAGATTAATAGCGAGTTTGGTACAAAAAACAAAGACTTTAAGTGGTTTGCAGTAAAGTGCGCGGTCATTGGGCTGTGCGCTTTTTTGTCTATATGGGTCGCGGCGTTTGTTTGGGTTGCGCTTGGTTTGGCTGTGGTTTCGATTTTGACCACATGGAATGGGCGCGCGTTGTATTATGTTTGGTTTACGCTCCCGATGTTTAATATTTTGTCACCAAACAGATATTCGTTTACGTTGTTTTTCTGGGTCGTGTTTGTATGCGTTATGATGTTGGGGTTTTTGTACTTTGTGCGGTTGCAAAAAGGTCGGGTCAAGTTCAACTGGTGGGTGTTCGTGCCTGTTGTTTTGTTTTTGGTTAAAAGCACAGTTGTTTTTGCGACAAGTCCGTTTGACCTAATCACGGTTTGGTTGGGTTTGCCGTTTGTGTGTCTTGTCTGGGTGTTTAGAAAAGACCTTGATATAAAAGAGGTCGTGTTTGTGTTTTTGATGGGCTTGGGATTTACAGTTTTTACAGGCGCGTTTGTAAATGTGTCGCCGAGGCTTTTCGCCCTCATAAATCATTTTGAGAACAGGTTCAACGGCGGGACGTTTAACCCTAATGTTCTTTCGTATTTTTGTGTTGTGGCACTTGGGTTGGTTTATTATTTGTTCTTGAAAAAACAAATTCGGTTTTTACTTTATCCGTTGGTTGCGCTTTTGGTCGCGGTGATTCTTTTGAGCGGTTCAAAAACAGGTGCGATTTTGATGGTGTGCCTGTTGGCGATGTTTGCGGTTATGATGTTTCTGCGCGATGGGCGAGGCAAAAAAACTTGGGGCTCAATTGGATTGGTTGCGGGGGTCTATGTCGTTGTGATGCTTTGTTTATTAAACCAAACTGCGTGGTTATTTGGGGCGAGGCTCGCGACAGACGCAGGGACAGGGGATATGGACACGTTCACAACATATCGGTGGAGCATTTGGGCCGAGATGTTCCCCGCGGTGTTTTCTTCGTGGCATGGTGCGTTGTTCGGACATGGTGTTGGCGGGTTCGCCTCGACATATTATGCGCACAATATGTTTTTGCAACTTTTGTATTCGCATGGGTTCGTGGGTGTTGGGTTGCTCTTGTGGATAGGGTTCGCGATGATAGGGTTTACCCTTGAAAGCCATAAAAATTTTTGGAAAAGAATAGACTGGTTTTCCCTTGTTGCGATAGGTGCGTTACTTGCGAACGGGATTATGGAGTCGATTTATACACACGGGTATTTCTTGTTGCCGATGGTGTTGTTATGTCTTGACTTTTCAAAAGATGTGTACTATGCTGACAAAAGTGGTGACAAAACCACGTGTGGAGGCTTAGCTCAGCTGGGAGAGCAACTCGTTTACACCGAGTAGGTCGGCGGTTCGATCCCGTCAGCCTCTACCAAGAAATATGGCGGTTGTGTGTTCGCGTTTCAATCTTTCATGTTAGAGTTTTTTGTTCTCAGATATGAGAATATTTGGAGGAACTATGATAACAGGAACAGGAATTTTACTCGGAGCAGGGGCTTTTATGGTGGCGGCAATTGGGCAGATTACTTGGCGCATGCAGAAAGTAGAACTTAATGACAATGCTTGGTACATATGGGTTGCACTTGGTAGTAATCCGACAGATAGGTGTCTTGCTCTTGATGGGAGGATTTTATTGGGTCGAAATATTGAGGTTTTCCCAATGCACCCAAATTGTCAGTGCGGTTTATTTGAGGCTGACCCAGTGTGGATTGCAAAGATGATTCTGGATGGAGAGGCAGTTGAAGTTGACGGGGAGTTGAAATTTACATCAACAAATTTGACGGAACTTAAAGAATATGCTAAGATACAGAATGCAGATTAAATGCGTTACTACAGATGAGGTTGCGGAAAATTATGCGCAGTATCTTAGAACTGGTCATTGGAAATATATACGTGAACAGGCTTTTATAAAGGCGGATGGTTATTGTGTATGTTGTAAAAAAGAATTATCGCCCAACTTTATTTGTCATCACAGGACATATCGGCGGGTGGGTCGAGAGCGTGTTAGGACGGATG
>WQSK01000050.1 GCA_009787915.1 Bacillota bacterium | reverse complement strand
ATATATAATCAACGCGTACAAGATTGCCACCGATGTCGGGCTTGGCAAGCGCATAAACACAATTATGCAATCGGCGTTCTTTTACTTGGCGAAAATTATTGACTATAAGTCCGCAGTGGAATTCATGCGCCTTGCCGCAAAAAAATCTTACTCCGCGAAAGGCGAGAAAGTTCTTGCCATGAATTATTCGGCTATCGATTCGGTTGTTAAGAACCTACACATGATAGACCACAATATGTTGGGTAGTCTATCAAACACACAACCAAATATAGGGTCAAAGTGCAAATACTATGACGAATTCAGCCACGTTATCAACAGTCGCAAGGGCGACACCCTCCCTGTTTCCGCGTTTTCGCCAGACGGTTTTGTTCCAACAGGTACGTCACAATACGAGAAACGAAACCTCGCGACAATGTTACCAGAATGGGTTCCAGAAAACTGTATCCAATGCAACTTTTGCGCTCTTGTGTGTCCGCATGCAACAATTCGGCCGCACCTTTTGGACGGCAAAGAAAAAATGCCGAAAAACTTTAAGACTATAAAAGCAAACGGCTTTGCGGACAAACAATATAGGATACAACTCAATCCGCACGATTGTACAGGCTGTGGACAGTGCGCAAATATTTGTCCCGCGAAAAATAAGGCACTCGTCATGAAAGATTTCGTTGCCGTGGACGAGAGCGAAAACTACTACGCGTCATTGAAACTACCCTACCCCAAGAGTGACGACCTGCCAATGTCGGTTAAAAACAGCCAGTTTTTAAAACCATATTTCGAGTTCTCGGGCGCGTGTGCAGGTTGCGGACAAACACCGTACATAAAATTGGTTTCGCAACTTTTCGGCGACCGCATGGTTATCGCCAACGCCACGGGATGCACGTCGATTTATGGGGGCTCGAGCCCGACCTGCCCGTACACCGTTGACAAAAAAGGCCACGGACCCGCGTGGGCGAACAGTTTGTTCGAGGACAACGCCGAGTTCGGATACGGGGTAAAACTCGCCAAAGAGATTCGCGGCAAAGACACATCCGTGTGGATTATTGGGGGCGACGGCTGGGCGTACGACATCGGTTTTGGTGGCGTAGACCACATCGCGGCACAAAATCTTGACGTCAACATCTTGGTTTTGGACACAGAGGTTTATTCCAACACAGGCGGACAATCAAGCAAATCTACCCCAGCGGGCTCGGTCGCCAAGTTCGCCGCCGCTGGGAAATCCACGAACAAAAAAGACCTCGGCGCAATGCTTATGAACTATGACAACGTGTACGTCGCGCAAATCGCAATTGGCGCGGATTACAACCAGACCCTTAACGCCATCCGCGAAGCCGAGGCACACAAAGGTCCTTCGGTGATTATCGCGTACTCGACCTGTATCAACCATGGCATTGATATGTCGAATGGGATGAGGGTCATGCGCAATGCCGTAGAGTGCGGCTATTGGGTCAATTACCGCCGCCGACCTGCAACCGACGGCAAACCCGCGGAGTTCATCCTTGATTCTAAGGCTCCTACGGGGTCGTACAGCGATTTTATTGCAAACGAAACACGTTACAAGTCCCTCATGAAGTGCAACCCTGAGGCCGCAGCGAAACTGTGCGAACAAGCCGAAACAGCCGCCAAACAACGATACGAAAAGTACAAAAAACTTACAAACGCCCCATTGACTTGAGGCAAAATTTCAAAAGCATTAACCTGCTAAACCTGGGCCATCGTCGGTTACTCGGCGTGGGGTTTTTAACAGCATTTTTGGCCGCTCGGGAAGTTCGCCTTTCAAAATTTCCGATGTAACACAAGCCATTGCGTCGGATATTTTTTCATAGTGCCTCAAACGGTCTTTGGAATGCGGTCTTTTGTGAATGGTTTTAGTGGCCATCGCACCGACGTCAATCGCGGTACAGTACGGAACCTTTTTTGCCTCGGCGCCCTCGTACCAAATCATGGGATAGAAATCAATAAAATCAAGCACTGCCCTGTTAAAGCCTTGTTTGCTTTTTTGGAACAATTTGACCTGCTTTGGCGGAATGTGCGAGCCCTCATGCACATCTGAACAGCGAAACAAATGCTTGTGCCCTGAAGTGGACACTATCCCTTGCAGGCACCTATCAAAATACTCGGGTGCTTCTATTTCGGTTTTTTTAAGTTCAGGCGTCAAATACACAAGCGACAACATAGGCCAAACAAAAGACTTGATAATTCTAAAGTTTGGGTAATTTTGTACAGGGTTGGTTTCTTGGTTTGAATCGAACGCGCCAAAAAGCCCATAATCTGGCAACCTTTTTTCAAGGCGCAAAAAGAAAGATGTAAAATTGGCTTTGCATCGCATCGTCATTTGAGGCGCGCCAATTTTTCCCAGTTTGATTTGCTCGGCATAAGTTGCGAGGTGCTCTTTACATTCGCGAACCTCCTCAGGCGTATAATCCCTGGGAGGCTCACTGTTATCTTTAATACCGATTTTTCTGATAAACATGTTGTTATATCCTAGCACAAAAGATTTCAATACTCAATATCGATTAAATGTCGCGCTTGCGAATTCTTAGGAGCATTGCGGAAACCAAACCAACGATAAACGCAAAGATTGCTTCCGCCATGAACCCAACGGTGATTGAAAAGTCTTGGTCAATGATGCTGAGGATAAAAAATGCAAGCACGGTATACACGATTCCTAGGACTCCGCCGTGCATCCAGGCGCGTCTTTTGATTTTTTTCAGGACCGTATAGACCCCTGTGAAGATTGCGAGGGATTTGATTACTTGGACAAGTGGACCAATTACCGCGTCAGACAGACCGCCGAATTGGACGATTATCGACAACAATAGTACGAGCCCGAGCGTCATCACAAGTGCATACAAAGCACCCTCTGCGTGCGCACCGACAGGGCCAGTGCCAAACTTTAGTTTAAATTTCGACAATTTCATATACAAAAGATATGGATTAAAACACGGATTTAGAACTTGGTTTTCAACAAAAAATCCCCACAGAGGGGGAATTTCTTGGGTTATTTCCAGGTTATTTTTGGGTTTTTACTGGGTTAATTCTGGGTTGTTTCTGGGTTATTTTGCCGCTTTCTTTTTCTTTGTGTCAACAGATACTTTTGTGCGCCCGCCAGATACCGTCGAGAACTGAACTGTACCCTCGCCAAGTGCATAAAGTGTGTGGTCGCGACCAACACCAACGTTGTCACCCGCAAGCATACGTGTGCCACGTTGACGCACGATGATGCCGCCTGGGGTTACGCCTTGGCCACCAAAAACTTTGACACCAAGCCGCTGGGCATTACTATCTCTTCCGTTTTTACTACTTCCGCCGCCTTTCTTACTTGCCATTTTCTATCTCCCTTATTTAATCCCTTCGATTTTAAGCATTGTAAACGGTTGGCGATGACCTTGGCGCTTACGAATGTTTTTCTTTGGCTTGTAGGTAAAAATGTTGATTTTTTTACCCTTACCATGACTCTCGACCTTCGCGGTGACTTCTGCCCCATTCAAAAGGTCTTTGAATTTTAATACTTTACCAATTGCAATATCCAAAAGTTCGACCGACAAAGTGTCGCCCTTTTCTACCTTATATTGCTTTCCACCCGTTTCAATAACTGCGTACATTTTAATATTGTACCTCACCCCGCAAAGTTTGTCAATACTTTGTTGTCAGTTTATATCAAAAACTGACTCATCTTCTAACTTTCTTTTTTGCCGAGCCTCTTCCACCATGAGGTTTATCTCATCCTGTGCCAATTCTTCCGCACCAAGTTTACTTGCAACCTTTATAATTCTCTCTTTTAAACTTCTAATTTTCTCTGCATCTTCTGACGTTGGCACAACAAACCTCCAGTTTATTTAAATTTTGTATAGTACTATTATGTCCATTATTATGATTTTGTCAAGCGAATTGCGAGTTATATAATTCCGCGTACTTACCACTTGCTTTTAAAAGCGTTGCATGGGTCCCAGTTTCAACGATTTCGCCGTTTTCCATGACAATGATGATGTCGGCGCCCGTGATTGTAGACAAACGGTGGGCGATGATAAAACTTGTGCGCTTTTTCATAAGTTTATCAAGCGCGTTTTGAATTAAAAGTTCGGTGCGGGTGTCGACCTGGCTTGTTGCTTCGTCAAGAATCAACAACGGCGCGTTCTTAATCATAGCGCGGGCTATTGTGAGCAACTGACGCTGGCCATCCGAGATTTTTAGTTTTTCATCCAACACGGTATCGAGGCCTTTTGGAAGGGTTTTTATATAGTGGTCGATGCCAGTGGCTATGCAAACGGACTCGATTGTGGCAGTCGGGTCTTGATTTTTGATATCAAGGTTGTACAATAGGTTTTCGCGCACGGTGCCGTTGAAAATCCAGGTGTCTTGCAAAACCATTCCGAACAAATCACCCACGTTTTCGCGCGTGATGTCGTTTATTGATACTCCGTCAATTTTGATGTCGCCACTTGTGACCTTGTAAAATTTCATGAGCAGATTAACCATTGTGGTCTTGCCCGCACCCGTGTGACCAACAATTGCGACTTTGGAACCTGCTTTGACGTTTAGGTTAAAGCCCTTGATTACCTCTTTATCGTCGTATCCAAAACGAACATCTTTGAACTCGACATTGCCTTTTGGGTTTTCAAGGCGGGTTGTTATATGGCTCTCATCCTCTAGTTCGGGTTCTTCCAAAAACTCGAACACGCGCTTGGCTGCGGCTATCATTCGGCCTGCACCTGCCGCGCTCTCGGCGGCGTCGGCTATGGCGTTTATGAACATGCTGGCAAAAATCATGGTCGCGGCTACCGTTGCCCATACCAGTCGGCCGTCAAGTGACAATGCCCCGCCTGCGATAACCATGAACACGGTTATCATGGCACCCACAAACATCATAATTGGCATCGCTATTCCGCCAAAGAAGTTGCTTTTCCATTCGCTTTTGTACAACCTGTGGTTAATTCCGCCAAACGCGCGGCGAGAGCGCTCGGTTGCGTTGCTGACCTTAATCACCGTGTGACCTGAGTAGTTTTCTTCGATAAAAGCGTTTGCTTCACCGAGGTCTTTTTGCGCCATGACGAACCACTTTTGCGCAAAAGCCATGACAACACCGATAAAGACGAACCCAAGGAGTGCGCCTCCGATGACTATGAGTGCCAAAATCCAGTTCATCGTGAACATAAAAATTGCGGAACCCAACAACATTGGCACGACGTAGGTGAAGGTCGGGAGGGATTGGCTCATGGTTTGGTCGAGGGTTGCCATATCGTTTGTGACACGTGACATCACGTCACCAGTTTGGTTCTTTTCATAGTAACTCAACGGGATGCGGTTGATTTTTTTGGACAGGTCACCCCTTAGCCTAAACACGATTTTTTGGATGCAAATGACGTACAAAATATTGGCTACGACATCAATAAAAAATCCAGTAGCAAAAATTATAAGCACCCTTGTTCCAAGGCGAGAAACTTCCTCAAAGTCAAAAACGTTTTTAAGAACATCCTCTAGCATACGAGTTCCGAACAAGCGTAACAAAACTTGGGTAACCATGAGCGTGACCGCGACAGATAGCGGTATTGCAAACGGTTTCATTCTCCGCAAGATTTTCACAAATGTGTTTGGGGATTTAACTTTTTTCATTTTGTCACCCCCTGGCTGGCGGCGATGCTTTTGTAAACCGTGGATGTTTTCATGAGGTCGGTGTGCTTGCCCGAAGCCACGATTCTGTTGTTTTCCAAAACAAAAATTTGGTCAGCATCACGGATTGTCCCGATTCTTTGTGCTACGATAATTACGGTTGTGTCTTTTAGGTTTTTGCGGATAGCGGTTCTTAGTTTCATATCGGTTTTGTAATCAAGCGCCGAAAAAGTATCATCAAAAATAATGACTTTTGGTTTCCTTGCCAAAACACGTGCGATACCCAAGCGTTGTTTTTGACCACCGCTTAGATTTGTACCGCCTTGGGCAACTTTGTGGTCAAGTCCGTCATCGAGTTTTGAAACAAACTCTTTTGCCTGAGCGAGGTCTATGGCGTTCCAAATTTCTTCGTCGGTTAGGTCTTTTTGGTCTTTTTCGGTTTCACCTAGGTCGATGTTACTCTTAATTGTACCGCCAAAAATCACGGCAGTTTGCGGGACGTAACCAACAATATTATGTAAATCAAACTGGGAAAAATCCTTGATGTCCGTGCCACCGATTGTAATTTTGCCCTCGGTCGCGTCGTTGATGCGCGGGAGGAGGCTTATAAGCGTGCTTTTACCACTCCCCGTGTTTCCGATGAACGCGACGGTAGAGTTTTTCTTTATCGTCAGGTCTATACCACAAAGGATTTTGGACTCTGCCCCTTTATATTGAAGTGACACGTTTTCAAACCGAATATCGCCGTTATTAGATGAATGAGAAAAACCCCCGTCGCTTTGCGCCACCCTATCTGTAATTGTTGGGGTTGTGGATATGACCTCGTGGACGCGTCTGCCACTCACGAGGGCGCGCGGGAGCATTGTTAGGACGAAAATCATCATGAGGAAACCCGACACAATCATGCCCGAGTACTGGATGAAAACCATCATGTCCGCAAAAAATGCGCCTGGGTCGTCGGTGCGACCACTTGTGATAATCCAACTCCCGACCCAATATAGGGCAAGTGAAAGTCCCGCCAGCATAATCCCGATATACGGCCAAAAAATTGCGAGCGCACCCGCGGCGATGTAGGCGTTTTTCTTTATGCTTGTGTTAGTTTCGGTGAATTTGCCTTGTTCAAACTCGGCGGCGTTATAGGCGCGGACAACGCGGATTCCTGTTATGTTTTCGCGACTGTTTTCATTTAGGCGGTCGGTCAATTTTTGGATACGACGAAAGCGAGGCAACGCAATCGACGTAAGCACCACCAAGACGACCGCGGTGATTGCTATGGTCGCGATTGGGACAAGGGATAATTCGAAACTTGTGTTCACCGTTCTGGTAATCGCCCAAATCGCGGTAATTGGCGAGCGAATCAAAATACCAATCGCCATTGCGGTAAAGACACGGACTTGGACGATATCGTTGGTGCTCCGTGTAATCAAACTTGGGACGGAAAAAGATTGCATTTCTGCGGAACTGAAATCCCCTACTTTTTTAAACAATCTTTCGCGCAAAATTCGGCTGTGGCTTGATGAAACTATGGCACCTATGAAGCCAACAATAGTGGCGACCAAAAACCCAAGCCCAGCAAAGCCCATCATTATCCCGCCTGTGCGCCAAACATCGGCGGAGGTTCCGTAAACTTCACCCGTTGCGACCAGTACTATGTCACGCATATATGTTGGGATTTGTAAATCTGCCCAGACACCGAGCACTGTTAAACCGACCGACAATGCAATCAATGCGAAATCACGTTTGGAAAACATTGTGAAGATTTTGAACAATTTATTTTACCTCGGTCCGCTTTATTAGGATATATGATACTGCGGTGAAGATTGCGCTGAAAATCGTGAACCACATGATTGCGAACCATGCGCTTGGGACGGAAAAAGATGTCAAACCAAACAAGAACAATAGGACGATGAGGGGGCC